>CAYNJD010000326.1:0-3917 GCA_964397355.1 uncultured Mycobacterium sp.
GCTAAATGTCGGTACCCCGCGCTATCTTGCGGCTATGGACACCGCTCTGCTGATCCTCCTCACGTCACTGGCATTGCTGGCGGTGATCCTCCAGGTCGTGGCACTGCTGCGCCCGGGCGGCGGAGTGATCTCGCCTGAACAGCTCGCGGCGCTGCGCGGTGATAGTGAACGCGTGGAGCGAACGCTGCGCGAAGAGCAACACGCCGGCCGTGCAGAACTCGCGCAGGCGTTCCACCATTGGCAGCACACGCTGCACCGGTTCGGTTCGACCCAGCAGGGCACGCTGGAGAAACTGGGCGCCACGCTGGACCGCCAGCTCAAGAGCCTGCAGAGCGACAACAGCGCGCAGCTGGAGAAGATGCGCGCCACCGTCGACGAGAAGTTGCATGCGACGCTGGAAACCCGGTTGGCTCAGTCCTTCACGCAGATCTCGGAGCGGCTGGAGGCCGTGCAGCGGGGTCTCGGCGAGATGCAGACGCTGGCCACCGGTGTGGGAGACCTGAAACGGGTGCTGACCAACGTCAAGACCCGCGGCATCTTCGGCGAGACACAACTGGCCGCGCTGCTGGCCGAGACGCTCACGCCCGAGCAGTACGCCACCAATGTCGCCACGGTGCCGGGTTCGGCCGCGCGGGTGGAGTTCGCGATCCGGCTGCCCGGTGGCGCCGGTGCCGGCGAGGTGCTGCTGCCGATCGACGCGAAGTTTCCGCGGGAGGACTTCGAGCGCCTACTCGACGCGCAGGAGCGTGCCGATGCGGCGGGGGAGGCCGCCGCCCGGGGTGCGTTGATCCGGCGCATCGAAGCCGAAGCCGGCGACATCGCTGACAAGTACGTCGCGCCGCCGCACACCACCGACTTCGCGATCCTGTTCCTGGCCACCGAGAGCCTCTACGCCGAGGTACTGCGCCAACCGGGGCTGTTCGAACAGATCCAGGCCAAATACAAGGTGACGCTGGCCGGGCCGACGACGGTGGCGGCCCTGCTCAACAGCCTGCGGATGGGCTTTCGCACGCTGGCCATCGAGCGACGGAGCAGCGAGGTGTGGCAGGTGCTCGCAGCGGTCAAAACCGAGTTCGGAAAGTTCGCGGCCGTCCTGGAGAAGACGCGCAAGCAACTCGACACCGCCCGCAACACCATCGACAGCGCCGGTGTGCGCACCCGTGCCATCGAGCGCAAGCTGCGCGGGGTGGAATCACTGCCCGGACCGGAGGCCGACGCGATGCTCGGCGAGCTCGCCAATATCGCCGCGGTGACAGATGAACTTGACACCGGATTCAGTTAGGATGCCGGGATGGACGCCGCCCCGGCCACCCAGGCCCGCCAGATGCCGGCCACGGTGCGCGGGGCGCGGACTCGCGCGGCACTGGTCGCGGCGGCCCGCAAGGTCTTCGAGCGGGACGGCTACCTCGATGCCAAGCTGACCGATATCACCAAGGCGGCCCACTGTGCGACCGGGTCGTTCTACACCTACTTCGCCAACAAAGAGGAGATCTTCGCCGCCGTCCTCGAACAGGCGCAGCAGGACATGATGCATCCGGGTATGGGTCGGGTCAGCGATACCGACGACCCCTATGCGGTGCTCCAAGCGAGCAATCGTGCTTACTTGGAGGCGTATCGGCGCAACGCGAAGTTGATGGGGTTGCTCGAGCAGGTGGCTCAGGTCGATCCGGAGTTCCGCGCCTTCCGGTCGCGGCGCGCCGACGCGTTCGTCCGACGCAACGCGGCCGGCATCGCCGACCTGCAGCAGCGCGGCATCGCCACCGCCGACCTCGACCCGCTGCTGGCATCTCGGGCGCTGTCGGGAATGGTCAGCCGGCTGGCCTACGGCGTGTTCGTGCTCGAAGAGGCGGCCGAAACGGACTTCGAAACCCTGGTCGCAACGGTGACCCGACTGTGGGCCAACGCCCTGCAATTCCCGCCGGCCAATAATTGAACATGAGACCGGATTCAATTACAGTGAGCGGCGCTGCGCACGCCAAGAGCGAGGATTGCCCATGAAGGTTGCCGAGCGGGTCGCCATCGTCACCGGCGGCGGAGGCGGCATCGGCGGTGCGCTGGCCTCGGCACTGGCCCGGGCCGGCGCGAAGCTGGTGGTGGCCGACCTCGACGCCACAGCCGCCACAGCGGTGGCCGAGGCGATCAATACCGAGCATCCGGGTGCCGCGGTCGGTGCCGGCGGCGACGTCTCCGACACCCAGGTGATCCGGGAACTGATCGCACTCGCCGAGCGGCAATACGGGCCGGTGGATATGTACTTCGCCAACGCCGGAATCACCGGCGCCCCCGGCCTCGCCGCCGGCGAAGACGACTGGGATCGGGCCATCGACGTCAACCTGCGCGCCCACATCCGCGCCGCGCAGCAGTTGGTTCCCGGCTGGGTGCACCGCGGCGAGGGTTACTTCGTGTCCACCGCGTCGGCGGCCGGCCTGCTCACCCAACTCGGCGGCGCCACCTACGCGGTCACCAAGCATGCCGCCGTCGGCTTCGCCGAATGGCTCAACATCACCTACGGCGACCAGGGGGTGCGGGTCAGCTGCCTGTGCCCGATGGGCGTCAACACCAAGTTGCTCTACGCCGGTGAGCAGTCCGGCGACCCACAAGGTGACCTGGCCACCCGCGCGGTCACCACCGCGGGCGAGGTGCTCGAACCGGCCGCCGTCGCCGAGGAGGTGCTCGCGGCCATCGACGACGAACGCTTCCTGATTCTGCCGCACCCGGCCGTGCTGGAGATGTACCGCCACAAGGCGGCCGATTACGACCGCTGGCTGCGCGGCATGCGCCGCTACCAGCGCGGCCTGCTCAACCCGTAAGTGCCCTAGGTGAGGAGTCTGCATGTCCCTGTTCGACTTGTCAGAGCGCGCAGCCAAATACCAGTCCGATCTGCTGGAATTCATGGACTCGCATGTGTACCCGGCCGAGCCGGTCTACGAGCAGCAGATGGCCGAGTCCGGCAACCCGCATTTCCAGCCTCCAATTCTGGAGGAGCTGAAGGCGCAAGCGCGTAACCGCGGGTTGTGGAACCTGTTTCACCCGCACCCGGAATGGGGGCCGGGCCTGACCAACTCTGAATATGCGCCGCTGGCCGAGATCATGGGCCGCAGTCCGCATCTGGCCCCGGAAGCCTGCAACTGCAACGCCCCGGACACCGGAAACATGGAAGTGTTCACGCTCTTCGGCACCGACGAGCACAAGGAGAAATACCTCAAGCCGCTGCTGGAGGGCACCATCCGATCGGCGTTCGTGATGACCGAGCCGCAGGTGGCCAGCTCGGATGCCACCAATGTGCAGCTGGCCATGGTCAAAGACGGGGACGAGTATGTCCTCAACGGCCGTAAGTGGTTCGCGTCCAACGCATTGCATGCCAACTGCAAGGTCATGATCGTGATGGGCAAGACCGACCCCGACACCGCCACGCACCGGCAGCAGTCGATGATGGTGGTTCCCATCGACGCACCCGGCGTCACCATCATGCGGGGGCTGCCGGTCTTCGGCTACCAGGATCGCGAGGGGCACGCCGAGATCGACTTCCATGACGTTCGGGTGCCGGCCAAAGACGTACTCAAGGGCGAAGGCGAGGGGTTCGCGATCGCCCAGGCCCGGCTGGGACCCGGCCGCATCCACCACTGCATGCGCGCCATCGGAATGGCCGAGCGGGCACTGGAGCTGCTGTGCCGCCGCGCCCAGTCCCGCGTCACCTTCGGCAAGCCGATCTCCGACAACGCCAACATCCGCGACTGGATCGCCGAGGCGCGCATCGACATCGAGATGATCCGGCTGCTCACCCTCAAGGCCGCCTACCTGATGGACACCGTCGGCAACAAGGCGGCGCAGGTGGAGATCGCGGCCATCAAGGTCGCCGCGCCCAACATCGCACTCAAGATCGTCGACCGGGCCATCCAGGTGCACGGCGCCGGCGG
>CAYNJD010000327.1:0-3917 GCA_964397355.1 uncultured Mycobacterium sp.
ACTTGTTGTCGAACTTGGACTTGGTGACCGAGTCGTTGACGTTGATCGCCGGGAACACCAGCTCACCGGCGGCGGCCAGCTGGTACAGCCGCAGCACGCCGGTGGTGGTCTCCTCGGTGACGCCCTTGACCGACTCGGCGATCTTGGTCCACTTGGTCTTGTCGGTCTCATAGCGCTCGCGCAGCGTGTTCAGGAAGACCTTCCACTCGTGCGAGTCGCCGTCCTCGGCGGGCGGCACCACGCCGGCCTTCTCGTACTGGGCGCCGCGCAGCACCATCATGGTGGCGTCGCCGCCGTCGTCGAGGATCATATTGGCCGGCTCGCCGTCCCAGGTCAGGGCCTGCTCGGCGCACCACCAGTAGTCCTCCAGCGTCTCGCCTTTCCAGGCGAAGACCGGGGTGCCCGTGGGCTCCTCGACGGTGCCGTGCGGCCCGACGACGACGGCGGCGGCGGCATGGTCCTGGGTGGAGAAGATGTTGCACGACGCCCAACGCACTTCGGCGCCGAGCGCGACCAGGGTCTCGATGAGCACCGCGGTCTGAATGGTCATGTGCAGCGAACCGGTGATCCGGGCGCCCTTGAGCGGGTTGACGCCGTGGTACTCGTCACGCAGCGCCATCAGGCCGGGCATCTCATGCTCGGCCAGCCGGATCTCCTTGCGGCCGAACTCGGCCAGCGACAGGTCAGCGACCTTGTAGTCGATCCCGTTGCGGCTGTCCGCGGTCAAACTCATCAGTGCGCCCCCGTAGGTTCGGTGAAATCAGCTCCGCTACAAGCTACCGGCGGTTGCCCGGAACCGCTCGGGCGGGTCAATCGGTGTTGATCACGCCGTAGGTCTCGGCGGCCGGGGTGAACAGTCGGGCCAGGTCGGCGGCGACGTCGTGGTCGGCTTCCGGGGGCATGGAGACGTAGCTGATGGCGAGCCGGACGATGGCCCGGGCCAGGATGCCGGCGTCTTCCTCACTGGCCTTGACCCAGCTGTGCATGAACGACGACGTGAGCCGCTCCGAGCAGCGGGTGATGATCGGACCGCTGTCGGTGGTGATGATTTGCAGCAGGTCCGGCTTGGCGGCCCCGGTCAGCAACGAGATCACCAGCGGGTCGGCGGCCGAGGAGGAGAAGAAGGACCGGAACCCCTCCAGGAACGCGGCGTGGACGTCGCCGACGTTGCCGTAGATGGCGCGTTCGACGGCGTCGACGAGCCGGTCGGCCAGTCTGATCGCGTAGCCCTGCGCCAGGCCCTGGCGCGAGCCGAACTCGTTGTAGATGGTCTGCCGGCTGACGCCGGCGGCGGCGGCGACGTCGGCCAGGGTGATCGACGACCAGTCCCGGCCGGTGAGCAGCTCCCGCATCGCGTCGAGCACCGAGTCACGCAGTAGCGCCCGGGATGCCTCGGCGTAAGGGATGCGTTTCACCACCGCGAGATTAGTGGGTGTCACGCTCGGGCGACTTCCACCATCTCGAAATCGGCCTTGGCCGCGCCGCAGTCCGGGCAGCTCCAGTCCTCATCGATGTCGGCCCAGCGGGTGCCGGGCTCGATGCCGTCCTCCGGCCAGCCGAGGGCCTCGTCGTACTCGAAGCCGCACTGCAGGCAGCGGAACAGTTTGTAGTCACTCATGTGGTTACCTCCACCGGTTCGAAGTCGGGCTTTTCCCGGACCGCGCAGTCCGGGCAGCACCAGTCATCGGGGACCTGTTGCCAGGGCGTGCCGGCCGCAAACCCCTCCCGGGGCGCCCCGGTCGCCTCGTCGTAGACGTACTCGCAGCCCGGGCAGCGGTAGCGCGCCATCACGCCGCCACCGTTTGGCCGTAGCGGGCCAGGATCTTCGCCCGCCGGCGCGGGTCGATGTTGACCCGGGTGATGTCACCGCCATAGTGCTGCAGCACCCGGTGGTCCATCAGCCGCCGCCACAACGGCGGGAGGTAGGTCAGCCCGATCAGCGACGCGTACCCGCTGGGCAGGTTCGGCGCCTCGGCCATGCTGCGCAGCGTCTGGTAGCGCCGCGTCGGGTTTGCGTGGTGGTCGCTGTGTCGCTGCAGGTGATACAGGAACAGGTTGGTCACCAGGTGATCGGAATTCCAACTGTGTTCGGGTGTGCAGCGCTCATAGCGACCGTTGGCGCGGGTGCCGCGCAGCAGGCCGTAGTGCTCGATGTAGTTCACCGACTCCAGCAGTGAGAAGCCGTAGACGGCCTGGATGACGACGAACGGGATCAGCGCGGGGCCGAACACCGCGATCAGCACCCCCCACAGCACCACCGACATCAGCCATGCGTTGAGCACGTCGTTGGACAGCCAGGTCCTCGGATCCCACGGCCGCTTGCCCAGCCGGCGCAGCCGCGCGGCCTCGAGCTGGCAGGCCGAGCGCAGCCCACCGAAGACGCTGCGGGGCAAGAACTCCCAGAAGGTCTCGCCGAACCGGCCGGACGCCGGGTCTTCGGGGGTGGCCACCCGCACGTGGTGGCCGCGGTTGTGCTCGATGTAGAAGTGCCCGTAGCAGCTCTGCGCCAGGGTGATCTTCGACAACCACCGCTCGAGGCTCTCCTTCTTGTGCCCGAGCTCGTGGGCGGTGTTGATGCCGACGCCGCCCAGGGTTCCCACCGACAACGCCAGGCCGATCTTGGCGAACCAGCTGAGTGACCCCTCGACACCCAGCCAGCTCAGATCGGTCGCGGTGAACAGGTAGGCCCCCAGCACGACGCTGGCGTACTGACACGGGATGTAGGCATAGGTGCAGTAGCGGTAGTAGCGGTCGTTCTCCAGGTGCGCCATGAGCTCCTCGGGCGGGTTCTGTCCGTCGACACCGAACCGCAGGTCCAGCGCCGGCAGCAGCAGGTAGACCAGGATCGGCCCGATCCAGAACGGCAGCTGCGCTGCCAGATGCCAGCCGAGTCGGTTCATCGCCCAGATGAACGGCAGCATGGTGAACATCAGCGTGGGCGCGATCAGGCCCATCAGCCACAGGTATCGCTTCTTGTCCCGCCACACCGTCGATGTCACCTCGGTGCCCATCCGCGCCCCTCCTTAGTGAGTTCCACCACCGTCGCGAGTGGACATTACCTTCTGATACGTCCGCTGTCTAGACATTGAACAATGTTTTGTAAAGCTACTGCGGTCGGCGGGCTCCGCCGTATAACTTTGAGTGCCGTACGCACTCACGGATAGGCACGACCGCGATGACGACTGCAGGCTCGGGAGCTTCGCGGCCCCGTACGGCCATGCGACTCGGCGCCGACTACGCGGCCGGACTGGCCTTCGCCCACCTGCTGACCAGCGCCGAGGCGATCGCCGTGGTGCTATCGCTATCCGGCGAGACCCCGAGCAGCGCCGGAATCCTGCTGCGCCCGCAGAACCTGATCCTTACCGCGGTGCTGGTCGCGCTGGGCACCCTGGCCGTGGTCGGCGCGGGAACGGCCAGCATCGCGCCGTCGCTGCGCTGGTACACCGCCGGACAGCCGCCCGATGCCCGGCAGCGCCGCGCCGCCATCAACATCCTGCGCCGCCAGTCGACGATCGTGCTCGGGACCTGGGTGATCGGCGGGGCCATCGGCCTGGTCGCGTTGCGCTCTCCCGACGTCGGGCTGATGGTGCTGCTGTCCCTGGTCGTCGTCTTCGGCGGAACCGCGACGGTGAGCACCAGCATGTTGTTCACCCATCGCACCTTCCGGCCGATCGTGGCCGCCGCCTGGCAGGAATCCGACGTCCGCGAGACCGCCCCGGGCGTGCTGGCCCGGCTGGTCACCATGTGGTTCGTCACCAGCGCGCTGCCCGCCGCGGCCATCGTGGTGCTCATCGTCTGCCGGCGGATGGGATGGATCATCGACCGCACCGCATCGGTGGAGACCCCGGTGCTGGTGCTGTGCCTGGTCGCGGTGCTGCTCGGGGTCCGCGCCATGATCCTGGTGGCCCGCTCGATCT
>CAYNJD010000328.1:0-3904 GCA_964397355.1 uncultured Mycobacterium sp.
TTGGTCAGCAGGAATGCCGCCACCAGCAGGAAGGCCAGCTGCGCCAGCCGCGGCCGCCGCGGCGCGGTCAGCGCGAGGTAGCCGATCCCGGCGCAGCACAGCGCGAACGCCGCGGCGACCACGATGTTGAGTACGGTCGGCGGCTGCCACAGCCCCAGCTCACCGTCGAAACCCTGCCAGCCGGTCAACGACTTCACCACGTTGTACAGCGAATCCATGTCGTCGCCGCGGCGGGAGTTGAGCCGGAAGAACTCGCTCCAGCCGCGCGGGGCGAACACCAGCACCGGCAGGTTCACCGCCAGCCAGGCCAGCGCCGTCGCGGCCGCGGTGCGCTTGACCTCGCGCAGCCGCCCGGTGCGCAGCCCCAGCAACAGCAGCGGGAACAGCAGCAGCACCGGGTACAGCTTGGCCGCGGTCCCCAGCCCGAGCAGCACCCCGGCGACCACCGGCCGGCGCCGCGCCCAGGCCAGCAGCCCGCACCCGGCGAACGCGACGGCCAGCGCGTCGAAGTTGGTGAAGATCTGGAAGAGCACCAGCGGCGACGCGGCCACCAGCGCAGCGTCCCAGACCCGGCGGCCGGCCAGCCCGGCAGTGGACCACACCGTCGCCAGCCAGGCCAGCGCCAGGCCCAGCGCGACGATGTCGAAGAACACCACCACCTCGGCGACCCCGCTCAGCGCCGGGATCTTCACCACCTTGGTGATCGCGGTGTAGGTCTTGGCCAGCGCCATCGCGGAGTACTGGTAGAGCCCGGTCAGCACCGGATACTCCATGTAGCGCACCGCGGGCTGACCGTCGTAGCGGACCTGCTCCTGGCCCGAGCCGTCCTTCTCGATCCAGCTGGACCGGTAGGGGAACTTGCCCTGGTCCAGCAGCTCGGCGGTGTAGAGCGGCACCACGTCGGAGTAGCACAGCTGGAAGTAGGCGCGCTCGTTGTCCCAGTTGGCCACCCGCTCGTCCGGCCCGCCACTGCCCACGGTCTGCAGGCACGGCGACTTGGTCGCCCAGCCCAACGCCAGGAACAGCACGGCGATCAGGAACATCACCCGCAGCGGCGTCATGAACCGGCTGCGCCCGATGAGTGCGTGCCGGCCCACCGGCCCGCCGATGCTGTTCGACAGCGCGTGCGCAATCGGGTCGGTGCGGGTCGGCAGGTCGCGGTCGTCGGCGCTGCGCAGGTCCGTGGCCAGCGGCCGCGGCGAGCAGACCGTGCGTTCGCCGGTCACGCCGGCACCTCCGCCCCCGGCGGGGGTGACGGCTCCGGCGGCGGGGGTGGCGGCGGTGGCGGGGGGAACGGCGGCGGGAACGGCTCCGGGAAGGGCGGCGGAGGCGGCTCCGGCTCGTCCCAGTCCTGCGGCGGCGGTGCGTACCACTGGGTCGGCGGCGGTGGCGGCGCCGACGGCACTCCGGCGTAGCCACCGATCTCGGTGGGCTTGGGGAACGCCACGATGGGGCTGCCGGCCAGCGCACCGTCCATGCTGGCCTTCCAGATGTCGGCCGGCAGGCCCGCGCCGTACACCGCACCGCCCCACTTATTGGTCAGCGGCTCGTCGCCGCTGTCGGTGCCGACCCAGACCGCGGTCGACAGCGTCGGCGTGTAGCCGACCATCCACGCGTCCCGGTTGGCGCCGGTCTTGCCGAGCTGGGTGGTGCCGGTCTTGGCCGCGGCGGGCCGGCCGCCGGCCAGGTCATGCCCGCCCGACCAGCTCGGGATCGCCTTCATGGCGTCGGTGACGTTGTCGGCGACCGCCTTGGGGATGCGCTGCTCACCGGAGTCCTTGGCCTCGGCGATATCGAAGAGCACCCGGCCGTCGGCGTCGGCGACCTGCCGGATGAAGTGCGGCCGGTGATACATCCCGGAGTCGGCCAGCGTGGCGTACGCCGACGCCATGTCGATCACCCTGGTCTGGTACTGGCCGAGCACGATGCCATTCTGCGGGGGCCCGCCGCGGCCGTCCTCGGACAGGGTGTGCGGAACTCCCGGGAAGCTCTCGGCCACCCCGGCCCGATGCGCGGCGTCGGCCACGTCCTGCGGGCCGCGCTTGAGCTTGAGCATCAGCCGGTAATAGGCGGTGTTGAGGGACCGCTTGAGGGCCTCGGCGAGGTTGCACACCCCGCAACTGGCGCCCCCCACATTGCTGATCTTGGTGCCGCCGACCGTCAGTGGGGAGCTGTCGACCTGCTCGCCCAGCCCGATGCCCTGTTGGAGTGCGGCCACCAGGGCGAACACCTTGAACGACGACCCGGTCTGCAACCCGGCCTGGGCGAAGTCGAAGCCGGCGGCGTCCGCCCCGCCGTAGTAGGCCAGCACCGCACCGGTGCGCGGGTCGATGGAGACCACCGCGGTGCGCAGCGCCGGCTTCTGCCCGGCCATGACGTTGCCCACCGCCTTCTCCACCGCCCGCTGTGCCTTCATGTCGATGGTGGTGGTGATCCGCAGGCCCAGCATGTTCAGCGTCTGCTCGTTCATCCCGAACAGGTCGAGCAGCTCCGCGGTGACCTGGCGCTGAATCAGCCCGCTGGGACCCCAGGCGTGGTCGGCGTTGCGCGCCTGATCCGGCGGGATCGTCGCCGGGAACATCTGCTGTTCCCGTTCCTCGGGCGTCAGCGCACCGGTCTCCACCATCCCGTCGAGCACCCAGTTCCACCGGGCCACCGCCCGCTCCCGGTCGAGCGCGGGATCCAGCGCGGACGGGCGCTGGATCACCGCGGCCAGCAACGCACCTTCGGCCACGGTCAGCTCCTCGACCGGCTTGTCGAAGTAGGCCCGTGCCGCCGCGGCGATCCCGTAGGTGGTGCGGCCGAAGTAGATGATGTTGAGGTAGGCCTGCAGCACTTCGTCCTTGGGCCACGCCTGCGACATCTTGGCGGCGATCACCAGCTCCTTGCCCTTGCGGACCACGCCGGCGACACCGGCGCGCTCCGAGCCGACCAGCGCGTTCTTGACGTACTGCTGGGTGATCGTCGAACCGCCCTGGGTGTCGCCGCCGAGCAGGTTGTTCCTGACCGCCCGGAAAACTCCCGAAAAGGAGTAGCCGGAGTTGGTGTAGAAGTCGCGGTCCTCGGCGGCCAGCACCGCGTCGCGGACATGGACCGGCACCTGGTCGAGTTTGACGTCCACGCGGTTGCCTTCCGGCGGAACGATTCTCGCCAGTTCGGTGCCGTCGGCGGCGAGGATCGTCGACACCTGATCGGTGTGGATGTCGCCGGGTTCGGGAACCTCCACGGTGCGGTAGGCCATGGCGAAGGTGACGGCCGGCGCCACCAGCACCGTCGCCGCCGCCGCGTACAGGCCGCGCCGGACCCGTACCCAGTCGACCCGCCGCCGCCGACGGCTCTCCGTGGCGCTGTCGGCGTGTGAAACATCTTCGGCGCCAGGGTTTTCCCGGTCCGTACACGGCCGCGCCAGGGCAGCCGTGACCAGTTCGATGGGGTCGCGCAGATCCGGCTCGTCCTGCGACGGCGGCCCCGCGTCCGCTGCCACGGCGCTGTCGGTGCCCGCCGCCGGCGGGCCCTCGGTTTTCACCGGCGGTGCGCGCAGCTCCGCAGGTAGAGATCGGGCATCCAGGCCTGCGCCACCACCCCGGCGTGGTCACAACCCGCCCCGGAAAACGGCGCAGCGCCGGGAAACCCGCCATCCCCCATGCGTTGCTGCAGTCGCATGATCACCAGGGTACGTCGGCTCCGCGCGACGACGCCTTGAAACGATTGCGGCCGCAGGACGCCCGGCGCTAGGGAGCCGGTGGCGGTGGCTCGCCCGGCGGCGGCGCCGGCGGCTCGGGCGGCCCCGGCGGCGCGGGCGCCTGCGCCGGGGGCGGAGCCTGCGGCTGCGGCGGTCCGGCCGGGATGGTGGTGGGCGGACCGATCGGGATGGTGATGCCCGGCGCGATCTCGATCGTCGGCT
>CAYNJD010000329.1:0-3894 GCA_964397355.1 uncultured Mycobacterium sp.
CTGGCCGCCCTCACCGAGCGGTTCCTCGACCCGGCAACCCCGAAGTTCGAGGGCCAGCCGCTGTTCCCGGTGGACGTCACCAACCCGCTGTTCACCCCGGAGGGCCTCTACCCGCTGACCGGTGTGAAGTCGCTGCCGCTGGACACCTCGCTGCAGCAGGGTGTCACCATCCTCGACCAAACCATCAAGGAGCAGATCGCAGCCGGCAACAACCTCGTCGTGCTGGGCTACTCGCAAAGCGCCACCATCAACTCGCTGGAGATGAGGAACCTGCTGGCGCTGCCCCCGGACCAGCAGCCGACCGCCGACCAACTGGCGTTCGTGCTGCTCGGTGACCCCAGCAACCCCAACGGCGGCCTGCTGTCGCGCTTCGACCTGCAGAGCGTGGATCCGAACCTGCCGCAGCTGACCCTGCCGAGTCTCGGGGTCACGTTCAGCGGCGCCACCCCGGCCGACACGCCGTGGGAGACCGCGATCTACACCCAGGAGTACGACGGCTTCGCTGCCTTCCCCAAATACCCGCTCAACTTCCTGGCCGACCTCAACGCCTTCATGGGCATCATGTACGTCCACGGCACCTATCCGACGCTGACCGACGAACAGCTCGCGACGGCCATCGAGCTGCCGGTCTCCGACGGCTACGCCGGCAACACGCAGTACTTCATGATCCCCACCGAAGACCTGCCGCTGCTGGAGCCGTTGCGCGGCAGCGGATTCGGTAACGCGATCGCCGACCTGGTGCAGCCCAGCCTGCGAGTGCTGGTCAACCTCGGCTACGGCAACATCGATCACGGCTGGGACCAGGGACCGGCAGACCTGGCCACCCCGTTCGGGGTGTTCCCGGATGTCGACGCCCAGGAGGTCTTCACCGCCCTGGTCAACGGCGCCCAGCAGGGCTGGACCGACTTCACCGCGGACCTGTCGAACCTGTCGTCCAGCAGCGCCGCGGACCTGTTCGGCGGTGGGATGGGCGACAGCGCCGAATTCGTCATGCCCAGCCTGACCGACATTGTCAACACGTTGACCAGCGCGTCGGCGACGGCCTACAGCACGCTGCTGCCGACCGCCGACATCCTCAACGCGCTGTTCACCACGCTGCCCGCCTACAGCGCGACGCTGTTCGCCCAGGAACTGGCATCCGGTGACCTGTTGAACGCGTTCGGCATGCCGATGGCGGCCGCCACCGGGTTGGTCACCATGGCCGCCGGCTTCGAGTTCATGGTGCTCAGCAGTGCGATGAGCTCGATCCAGGCGGACTTCGCCGACCTGTTCGGATAACAGTTCGGCCGGATGAACCCGCTAGTCTCATCGGCGTGACCGCATCCGACGGAAACGCCGCAACCGAGTGGTCCCCGACCGGTTCGGTCACCGTGCGGGCACCCGGCAAGCTCAACCTCTACCTGGCCGTCGGCGACCGCCGCGATGACGGCTACCACGAGCTGACCACGGTCTTTCACGCGGTGTCGCTGGTCGACGAGGTGACCGTCCGCGACGCCGACGTGCTGTCGCTGCGGATCGCCGGTGAGGGCGCCGACGTGCTGCCCACCGACGAGCGCAACCTGGCCTGGCGGGCCGCCGAGCTGATGGCCGACCACGTCGGCCGGGCCCCCGACGTGGCGATCACCATCGACAAGTCCATTCCGGTCGCCGGCGGCATGGCCGGCGGGAGCGCCGACGCCGCTGCAGTGCTGGTCGGCATGAACGTGCTCTGGGAGCTGGGCGTGCCGCGGCGCGACCTGCACGCCCTGGCCGCTCGGCTGGGCAGCGACGTGCCGTTCGCGCTGCACGGCGGTACCGCGTTGGGCACCGGCCGCGGTGAAGAACTGGCAACGGTGCTCACCCGGGAGACGTTCCACTGGGTGCTGACGTTCGCCGAGGACGGATTGTCCACACCCGAGGTGTTCGCCGAGTTGGACCGGCTGCGCGACAACGGGCGCAAACTACCGGAGCTGGGGGAGTCCGAGCCGGTGCTGGCGGCGCTGGCCGCCGGTGATCCGCAACGGCTGGCCGGGCTGCTCGGCAATGACCTGCAAGCGGCGGCGGTCAGCCTCAACCCCGCGTTGCGGCGCACGCTGCGCGCCGGCGTGGAGGCCGGGGCACTGGCCGGCGTCGTGTCCGGTTCCGGACCGACGTGTGCGTTCCTGTGCGTCTCGGCGGCCTCGGCCGCCGATGTCGCCGTGGAGTTGGCGGCGGTCGGCGCCGGGCGTGCGGTGCGGGTGGCCAGTGGCCCGGTCTACGGCGCCCGGGTGGTGTCGTCGTCGGTGACGGGAGTGTGACGGCCGCCCCAATCGGCTGCAAGATTTGCTCGCCGATTAAGAGGAGTTTAAGATACAGCGCGGTGACTAGTAGCGGCCAGGACATCCCTGCCATCCAGACGCATGCCGATCTGGTGGGCCGCATTACGGTTTCGAGATGCAAACGCCACCGTTTTGTGTGCGCGCGCCTCTCGCGAAGTGGTCTCCAGCAGGTGGAACATGAAATCTAAGCCCGTGTGGAAAGTACCGGTGCCGGCTAGGAGGCCGTCGTGAGCAGGTTTACCGACAACATGTTCCGCAGCGCTCGCGAGTCCACCAAAGGCATGGTCACCGGCGAGCCGCACGAGCCGATCCGGCACACCTGGGGCGAGGTGCACGAACGCGCGCGCCGCATCGCCGGCGGGCTGGCCGCGGCCGGGATCGGCCACGGGGATGCCGTCGGTGTGCTGGCCGGCGCCCCGGTCGAGATCGCACCGGCCGCCCAAGCGTTGTGGATGCGCGCCGCCAGCCTGACGATGCTGCACCAGCCCACCCCACGCACCGACCTGGCGGTGTGGGCCAAGGACACCATGACCGTCGTCGACATGATCGACGCCAAGGCGGTGGTGATCTCCGAGCCCTTCATGGCCGCGATGCCGGTGCTGCAGGAGAAGGGGCTGAAGGTTCTGACCGTCGCGGAGCTGTTGGCCGCCGATCCGATCGACCCGGTCGAGGCCGATGAGGACGATCTGGCGCTGATGCAGTTGACGTCGGGATCGACCGGTTCCCCCAAGGCCGTGCTGATCACCCACCGAAACATCTACGCCAACCTCGAAGCGATGTTCGTCGGAGCCAAATACGACATCGACAAAGACGTCATGATCAGTTGGCTGCCCTGCTTCCACGACATGGGCATGGTCGGCTTCCTGACGACGCCGATGTACTTCGGCGCCGAGCTGGTCAAGATCACCCCGATGGACTTTCTGCGCGACACGCTGCTGTGGGCCAAGCTGGTCGACAAGTACAAGGGCACCTTCATCTGCGGCCCCAACTTCGCCTACGCGCTGTTCGCCAAGCGGCTGCGCAGGCAGGCCCAGCCCGGTCAGTTCGATCTGTCCACGCTGCGCATTGCGATGTCGGGCGCCGAGCCGGTCGAGCCGGCCGATGTGGAGGACCTGATCGACGCCGGTAGGCCGTTCGGCCTCAACCCGGACGCCATCATGCCCGTCTACGGGATGGCCGAGACCGTTCTGGCGACCGCGTTCACGCCGGTGGGCACCGGGTTGTCGGTTGACGAGGTGGATGCCGATCTGCTGGCCGCGCTGCATCGGGCCGTGCCGGCCACCAAGGGCAACACCCGGCGGCTGGCATCGCTGGGTCCGCTGCTGGAGGGCATCGAGATCCGGATCGTCGACGAGAACGGCACCGTGCTGCCGGCACGTGGCGTGGGCGTCATCCAGTTGCGCGGCGAGTCGGTGACCTCGGGCTATCTGACGATGGCGGGCTTTTTGCCGGCCCAGGACGAGCACGGCTGGTATGACACCGGTGACCTCGGCTACCAGATGGAGAACGGCCACATCGTGGTATGCGGCCGGGTCAAGGACGTCATCATCATGGGTGGCCGCAACATCTACCCGACCGACATCGAGCGGGCCGCCGG
>CAYNJD010000330.1:0-3887 GCA_964397355.1 uncultured Mycobacterium sp.
GGCAGCGGCGGCCAGGGCGGCGCCGGCGGCAACGGCGGCGCGGCCACCACCGGCACCGCGGGCGCCAACGGCAACGGCGGCAACGGCGGCCGGGGCGGTAACGCGGGCACGGCAGGCGACGGCGGCAACGGTGCCGCCGGCGACGCCACCACCCCGAACGGCGGCAACGGCGGTAACGGCGGCGACGTCGGCGCTGCCGGCACCGGTGGCCAGGGCGGGGCGCACGGCACCGGCGGCACCGGCGGGACAGACGGCACCGACGGCACCGGCGGCACCCCGGTCACCACCGCGTCGGGCAATGGTGGTGACGGCGGCGCCGGCTACGACGCGGCGGCCGACCCGAACGCCACCCCGGGCACCAACGGCGGTGACGGCGGCGACGGCGGTGACGGCGGCAGCGCGGGCAACGGTGGCAACGGCGGCGCCGGCGGGAATGCGGCAACCGGCGTCGGCGGCAGCGGCGCGGCCGGGACCGCCGGGACCGCGGCCCTCCCGGACGGCGGCGACGGCGGCCAGGGCGACGCCGGCGGTGACGGCGGCAAGGGCGGCAACGGCGGGGCCAGCGGCCTGCTCAGCGTCAACACCGCGGGTAACGGCGGCAACGGCGGTGACGGTGGCGACGGCGGGGCCGGTGGCACCGGCGGCGTCGGGTACAGCCCGACCGAGCCCGGGGCCGACGGCGGCGATGGCGGCGACGGTGGCCAGGCCGGCTCCGGCGGCGACGGCGGCCAGGGCGGTAACGCGGGTGCGGTCAACGGCGCTGCCGGCGCCGGGACCAACGGCAACGGCGGCAACGGCGGCAACGCCGGCAGCGCAGGCCAGGGCGGTGACGGCGGCGACGGCGCCGACGGTGACGCCACCAGCCCCAACGGTGGCGACGGCGGCAACGGCGGTGACGCCGGCACCGTCGCGGGCACCGGCGGCCAGGGCGGAGCCCACGGCACCGGCGGAACCGGCGGAACAGACGGCACCGACGGCGCCACCGGAACTCCGGCCACCGGGCCGTCCGGCAACGGCGGTGACGGCGGCGACGGCTACAACCCGCCCGGCTCCGGCAACGGCGGTCAGGGCGGTGCCGGCGGTGACGGCGGAAACCTGGGTAACGGCGGCGACGGCGGCCATGGCGGTAACGGCGGTGACGGAACGCCCGGCGCTTAGGCACCGGGCCATGCAAGTGAACTGACGTCCGCTGAACAAGCGGTGCAACCGGCTGGATTTTCCCAGATCGGGCAGTTCAGCCATGCCAAAACACAGCGTATTATCAGCTATGCCAGCCGTGTGGCGACGCAGCCGTCGTCATCTCAATCAACATGCAACTACATGCGATAACACCACCGCATTCCGTCGTCGGAAGCCAGCTCGAAAACCCCGGCTATGACTATTGACGGACGCGAAATCCATGGCTAGCTTAGAAGCGCATTAAAAATATCCATCGGTCCACCTTGGTGTACCGCTGCAAGACTTGGGGTTAAGCGGATGGCAGGAAAACGTCAGAACGCGGGTCAGGCCGGATCCGGTCGGCGTCGTCGGGTGCTGGGCGCGGGCTCGGCCGCGGCTGCGTTCTTGGCGTTCGGGATGTCGCCGCTGGCGTCGGCGCCGGCCGCGCAGGCCGACGGCGAGCTCGACTGGCTGCTGGAACTGTTCGACCCGGCGGGTTGGTCGGCTCCCGAGGCCGCCGGTGACTGGGACGGCGTCTTCGACGGCCTGGCCGGCCCGGCGGACAACGGGGACCTGGATCTGACGTCGCTGCTCGATCAGTGGTTCTACACCCCGCTGCACGCCTCCATCGACGACTGGATCAACTCCGATTTCGGTTCGCAGGTCGCCGGGTTCATCAACGACGTCTCCGGTCAGTACCTGATCGGCGACGGCGCCGACGGCGCGGACGCCACAGCCACCACCGCGGCGGGCGCCGGCGGCGACGGCGGATTGTGGTTCGGCGACGGCGGGGCCGGCGGTGCCGGTTACGGCGAGTTCGCCGGGGGTGTCGGTGGTGACGCCGGCTTCTTCGGCAACGGCGGCGACGGCGGTGCCGGCGCGGCGGGCACCGACGGTGGTGCCGGCGGCACCGGCGGCTGGTTCATGGGCGTCGGCGGCGACGGTGGCGCCGGCGGTATCGGGGCCAATGGTGGCGCCGGTGGGGACGGCACGGGCTGGCTGTTCGGCTCCGGCGGTAACGGCGGTGCCGGTGGTGCCGGGGCGGCCGGCGCGGTGGGTGACGCGGGCGCGACCGGCATCTGGGCGACCGGCGGTGTCGGCGGCGTCGGCGGCAACGGCACGGTCGGTGGTAACGGCGGCAACGGCGGCGCGGGCGGCAAGGCCTCAGGCATCTTCGGCGACGGCGGCAACGGCGGCGCCGGCGGCGTCGGGGGCCATGGCGGCGCCGGCGGCCACGGCGGTCAGGGCGCCGCCGGCAGCTGGGAGGACAGCGACGGCGAGGGCGGCCTCGGCGGTGTCGGCGGTGCCGGTGGCAGCGGTGGCCACGGCGGGCAGGGCGGTGTGGGCGGTGCCGGCACCAGCATGGGCTCGGCGGGCGACAACGGCCTCGGCGGCGTCGGCGGTAACGGCGGCAACGCCGGGGCGGGCGGCGACGGCGGTGACGGCGCGGCCGCCACGCTGGAGCACCCCCACGGCGGCAACGGCGGCGACGCCGCGGCCGCGGGCGAAGTCGGCACCGGCGGTCAGGGCGGCCTGCACGGCGGCTCGACCACCGAGCGCGCGGCCGACGGCGCGGACGGTCAGGGCGCCGACCAGGGCGGCAACGGCGGCAACGGCGGCGACGGGTTCGACGTGGCGGCCTACAACGCCGCCAACGCCGGCCTTGACGGCTTCAAGCCGCTGGCGATGTCGGGCGGCAACGGCGGTACCGGTGGCGCCGGGTTCGCTGCCGGTGACGGTGGCGCCGGCGGTAACGGCGGCAACGGCGGCGCCGGCGGTAACGGCGGCAACAGCGGCGAGCTGTTGGAGAACGGCAAGGGCGGCAACGGCGGCGGCGGCGGTAACGGCGGCAACGGCGGCGCCGGTGGTGAGGGCGGTGCGCTCGGCGGCCACGGTGGCGTGGGCGGTAACGGCGGCAACGGCGGCGCCGGCGGCAACGGCGGCAACGCGCTCAACCCGAACTCCGGCACCGGCGGCAACGGCGGTGACGGCGGCAAGGGCGGTCTGGCCGGTGCGGGCGGTGTCGGGCATGCCGGTGCGGCCGGTGTGCAAGGCGTCGACAACGGCGCTGGCGGTGATGGCGGCAACGGCGGCCAGGGCGGCACCGGCGGCACCGGCGGCAATGGTGGCAACGCCGGTCTCGGCGCCACCAGCAACGGTGTCAACGGCAACGGCGGCCAAGGCGGTAACGGCGGCAACGCCGGCGCGGGCGGTGACGGCGGCGATGGCGCCGACGGCGATGCCACTCACTTCGACGGCGGCAACGGCGGCCACGGGGGCGACGCGGGCACCGCAGGAGCCGGCGGCGAAGGCGGCCACGCCGGCACCACCGGCGGCACCGCCACCGCGGGTACCGACGGCGCCCACGGCGTGAGCGGCAGCAGCGTGACCAGCGGAGGCAACGGCGGTGACGGCGGCGACGGCTTCACCTCCACCACCGCGGGCGTGGCCGGCGGCGCGGGCGGCACCGGCGGCAATGGCGGCAACTACGGCAACGGCGGCAACGGCGGCAACGGTGGTGACGGCGCGGTCGGCACCCACGGCGTGGCCGGGACCGCGGAGCACCTCGACGGCACCTCCGGGCTGGACGGCAGCAACGGTGGCGCCGGCGGCGCGGGCGGCCAGGGCGGCTCCGAAGCCGGCAACGGTGGCGCCGGCGGTAAGGGCGGCGCCGGCGGTTCCGGCGGCAACGCCGGGGCGGGCTTCACCGGTGCGGCCGGGGTGTCCGG
>CAYNJD010000331.1:0-3839 GCA_964397355.1 uncultured Mycobacterium sp.
AGATGGTGCGCGGCACCGTCAACCTGCCGCACGGCACCGGTAAGACCGCCCGGGTCGCGGTGTTCGCGGTGGGCGAGAAGGCCGAGCAGGCCACCGCCGCCGGCGCCGACGTGGTCGGCAGCGACGACCTGATCGAGAAGATCCAGGGCGGCTTCCTCGACTTCGACGCCGCGATCGCCACGCCGGACCAGATGGCCAAGGTGGGCCGCATCGCCCGCGTGCTGGGCCCGCGCGGTCTGATGCCCAACCCCAAGACCGGCACCGTCACCCCCGACGTCGCCAAGGCCGTCTCCGACATCAAGGGCGGCAAGATCAACTTCCGGGTGGACAAGCAGGCCAACCTGCACTTCGTCATCGGCAAGGCCTCGTTCGACGAGTCCAAGCTGGCGGAGAACTACGGCGCCGCCCTCGACGAGGTGCTGCGGCTCAAGCCGTCGTCGTCCAAGGGCCGCTACCTCAAGAAGGTGGTCATCTCCACGACGACGGGCCCCGGCATTCCGGTGGACCCGACCGTCACCCGCAACTTCGCGGCCGAGTAAGACGCACCGAAAAGCCCCCGCACGCCAGGCGTGGCGGGGGCTTTTCCGCGTGGTGCTTGCGCGTCAGGCGGGTTGCTTGACGTAGCTGACCAGGCTGACGTCCAGGCTCTCGTCGGTGAAGTAGTACTCGCAGCCGCGCAGGTACTTCATGTAGCGCTGGTAGACCTCTTCGGACTGGATCGCGACGGCCTCGTCATGGTGGGCTTCCAGGGCGTCGCCCCAGATCCTGAGCGTCTTGATGTAGTGCGGCCGCAACGAAATTGCCTCGGGCACAGTGAAACCGGCCTTCTCGCCGCGCTCCACCATCATGTCGGTGGTGGGCAGCCGCCCGCCCGGGAAGATCTCGGTGAGGATGAACTTGATGAACCGCGCGGTCTCGAACGTCAGCTTCTTGCCGCGCGCGTTGAGGTCATAGGGGTGGTAGCTGACGCTGCTCTGGATGGCCATCCGGCCGTCGGCCGGCAGGATGTCGTAGCAGTTCTTGAAGAAGTTGTCGTAGTTCTCGTGACCGAAGTGCTCGAACGCCTCGATCGAGACGATCCGGTCCACCGGCTCGTTGAACTCCTCCCAGCCCTTGAGCAGCACCCGCCGGGACCGCTCGGTGTCGATCTGGTCGAGCAGGCTCTGGGAGTAGGCGTGCTGGTTCTTCGACAGCGTCAGGCCGATCACGTTGACGTCGTACTTCTCGACGGCGCGCTTCATGGTGCCGCCCCAGCCGCAGCCGATGTCCAGCAGCGTCATTCCGGGCTGCAGGTCCAGCTTGTCCAGGTTCAGGTCCAACTTGGCGACCTGCGCCTGCTCCAGCGTGAGGTCCGGCGGCTCGAAGTAGGCGCAGCTGTAGGTGCGGCTCGGGTCCTGGAACAGCGCGAAGAAGTCGTCGGACAAATCGTAGTGCGCCTGGATGTTTTCGAACTTCGGGCGCATCCCTGCGGTGGGTGTCGCTTTCTCCGCCATCTGTGACTGGTTGCCTTCCTGATGAAACCCGCCGTAGACCGGACGTGTTACCTGGTGTGTCGCCCGTGCCGGTCAACTGTTGCAGCTTAGCGGGTCGAGGGTGGTTCGGTTGACATGAAATGCGCCGAATCCGGATCCCCCCTCAGAACCGGCCGGCGCTACTTCTGGAACGTGTACTGGTGGACGCTGTTGTACCCCTCTCGGAACAGTTTGATGCAGCCGTTGAGGTACTTGTCGTAGCGGTCGTAGACCTCCTGGCCCTGCAGCGCCACCGCCTCCTCCTTGCGGGCGGCCAGCGCGGCGGCCCAGTCCCGCAGGGTCGGAGCGTAGTTCGGCCCGATCTCGTCGTCGCGGGTGCACCGGAAGCCGGCCTCGGCGGCGAACACCCGCGGCATCTCCGCCGACGGCAGCTGCCCGCCCGGGAAGATCTCCTTCATGATGAACAGCGTGAACTTGGCCAGGTCCATGGTCAGCGGAATGCCCTTGCGCTGCGCCTCATCCTGACCGGTGATGGCGGTGATGGTGTGCAGCAGCATCCGGCCGCCGTCGGGAAGTGCGTCGTAGGTGATCTTGAAGAAGTCCGGGTAGCGCTTGCGGCCGAAGTGCTCGAACGCGCCGATCGACACGATCCGGTCCACCTTGTCGGTGAACTCTTCCCAGCCCTGCAACCGCACCTCGAAGCTGCGGTTGGTGTCCACCTTGGACAGCTTGTCGATCGCGTACTCGCGCTGCCGCTCGCTCAAGGTCAGCCCGATGACGTTGACGTCGAACTTCTCCATCGCCCGCTGCATGCCGCCCCCCCAGCCGCAGCCGATGTCCAACAGCGTCATACCCGGACGCAGGTCCAGCTTGCCCAACGCCAGATCGAACTTGGCGTTCTGCGCCTCGTCGCAGGTGCTGTCGTCGCGCTCGTAGTATCCGCAGGTGTAGCCCATCGTGGGACCCAGGAACAGTTCGAAGAACTCGTTCGAGATGTCGTAGATCGACTGCAGTTCCTCGTACTTCGGTTCCAATTTCGGCATGGCTCGGTTTACTCGCGATCTTCTGGGGGAAAATAGGCAGAGGCTCAGACATCTTAGCCTCTACCCCCGCCAGGATCGTAGCGAGCTACCGGGCGGCAGCAAACGTGGTGGTCAGCTCGCTGATCACCGGATCCCACAGCTCCTCGGGCAGGTCGTGGCCCATGCCCTCGAACAGCACCAGCCGGGCCCGGTCGATGGCGTCAGCAATCGCCCGGCCGCCCGAGGGCCGCATCAGCTTGTCGGCCAGGCCGTGGATGACCACCGTCGGCGCGGTGATCAGCCTGTCGTAGGCGGTCAGGCTGCCGGTGGCCAGGATCGCGCCGAACTGGCGGGCGATGCCCCACGGGTAGTAGCTGCGCTCATAGGCCTCGATGACGTTGGCCCGCAGTTGGTCCTCCGGTGTCGGATAGCGGGGGCTGCCGATGATCCGGCTGGCGCGCACCGCGTTGTCGATGATCACGTCGCGGGGCGAGTCCGGTGACGGCCCGGACAGCAGCGCCATCAGCGCTCGCGGCGCCGGCGGCGGCAGGAACCGCCGGTTGTTGCTGGAGAAGATCACCGCCAGCGACTGGGTGCGGGCAGCGAACCGCGCGGCGAAAACCTGCGCGATCATCCCGCCCATCGAGGCGCCGACCACGTGCGCCTTGTCGATACGCAGGTGATCCAGCAGCGCGGCGGCGTCGTCGGCCATGTCCTCCAGCGTGTACACCGCCGGGCTGGGCTTGCCCAGCCAGAACCGGGCCATCCGCGGGATCAGCGCGCCGCGGGCGTGCCTGCGGCCCAGCTTGGTGGACAGCCCGACATCCCGGTTGTCGTAGCGGATCACCCGCAGGCCCTGGGCAACCAGCTTCTCGCAGAACCCGGTGCGCCACAGCAGCAGCTGGGCGCCCAGGCCCATCACCAGCAAGACGGCCGGGTCGTCGGGGTTGCCCAGGTCCTCATAGAAGATGTCCAGGTCTCCGGAGCGGGCGGTACCAGTGCGCACCTCCACGGCTAAACCTCCTCCGGCGATTCTTTGTGCTCGCGGCTGACGTCGACCATGAAGTTGGCGAAGTAGCCGGTCAGCTGCGGGTCCGACATCATCTGCCAGCGCGGCGCCAGCAGCTTCATGTAGCGCTCCACATAGAGGAACTGCTTGCCGATCAGCACCAGCTCGCGGGGCAGCTTCACATCGTAGGCGTCGGCCAGCGCGGAGAGCTGCTTACCGATCTCGGCGTAGGACATGTCGCCGAGGGACTTCATCGTCAGCGGGGTGGCGAACGCCTCCAGGTCCTTGGCGGCCTGTCCTTCCGGCTTGACCGTGCCGACCGCGCCCATCAGCACC
>CAYNJD010000332.1:0-3748 GCA_964397355.1 uncultured Mycobacterium sp.
GACTGGGACTGGGCGCTGGGAATCAACCTGTGGGGCGTGGTGTACGGCTGCGAGATCTTCACGCCTATGCTGCGCGAAGCCGGCCGCGGCGGCATCATCAACGTGGCCTCGGCGGCCGGATTCGCCGCCGCGCCGTCGATGGCGGCATACAACGTGTCCAAAGCCGGCGTGATGTCGCTGTCGGAGACCCTGGCCGCCGAACTGGACGGCACCGACGTCGCGGTCACCGTGCTGTGCCCGACCTTCGTCAAGACCAACGTGTTCACCGACGGCCGGATCACTCCCGGCTCGATGAGCCTCAGCCAACAGCTGGCCCGCTGGACCGGACTGTCCGCCGACAGTGTCGCGGCGCGCACCCTGGACGCGCACGACGGCGGCCAGCTGTATGTGGTGCCGCAACTCGACGCCAACGTCATCTGGCACTTGAAGCGGCATTTCCCCGCGCTGTACGCACGCGGCGCCGGGCTGCTCGGCCGCGTGCTGCCCAAGAACTGACCTCCGACCGACCGTTTCACGAAAGGAATCGAGCCGATCATGGCGATGGATCTGGAGAACATGCTGCAGATGATCAAGGACAAGCAGTGGGCCTTGGTCGACATCGACTGGGATGCACCGGGAGCCGAGCTCATCGAGCCGGAGCTGTGGGCCAAGCTCAAGCCGTTCATGACCGACCTGATGTGGATCGAGAACGTCGGCGCCCGCGGCTTTGCCGCCCTGGCCAAAAAGGCCCCGAACCCGACGCTGAAGAGCATCTATGAGCACTTCCACGCCGAGGAGCAGAAGCACGCCAACGCCGAACTGGCGCTCATGCGACGGTGGGGGATGCTGGACAACGACGAGATCCCGCCCCCCAGCGTCAACGTGCAGTTGGTCATCACCTGGCTCGACAAGTTCTCCGACAGCATGTCGCTGTCGATTCTGGGCACCGTGATCCCGATGCTGGAGGTTGCGCTGGACGGCGCACTGATCAAGTTCATCACCGATGAGGTCAAAGACCCGGTGGCCCAGGAGGTCTTCAAGCGGATCAACTCCGATGAGTCCCGGCACCTGGCGGTCGACTTCGAGGTGATGGACATCCTCGGCCACGCCGACATCCGCAAGCTGGCCGTCGACTTCGTCGGCAGCTGGATGAACCCGGCGCTGCTGATCGGAACGTTGAGCTACTTCCCGCTGCTGAACAAGATGCGCGACAACATCGTGGCGATGGGGGTCAACGAGGAACGCCTCTACCAGGCCATGCGCCGGTTCCAGAACGTCGGTGAACGAAGCGCGTTCGCCCGCCGGCTGCCGATGTACCAGTTCATCTCCTGGCACGGCAAGAAGGTGATCGACCGCACCTCGAAGTACCACTGGCTGGCCGATTCGCTGGTGAAGGTCACCGGCGTCATCCCGATGCCGCTGGTGCGCTACACGCCGACCTGGTCGGACGAGCTGACCTACGAGCCGGTCGCATAGGGGGACCGCAACATGACCTTGTCAGTAGCCATCATCGGCGCCGGCTTTGCCGGCATCGGTGCCGCCATCCGCCTCAAAGACCAGGGGATCACCGATTTCACGATCTTCGAACGTGACTCACGCGTCGGTGGCACCTGGCGGGACAACACCTATCCCGGTGCGGAATGCGACATCCCGTCGCGGTTGTACTCCTACAGCTTCGCGCTCAACCCGGATTGGTCGCAGACCTATTCGGGCAGTGCCGAGATCCTGGACTACATCGACGGCATGGTCGAATCCTCCGGCATCGCCCCGCACATCCGTTTCGACCACAACGTGACCGGTGTCGCCTATGACGCAGACGCGGGCGAATGGACGCTGGCTGTTGAGGGCCGCGAATCGGTGCGGGCCCGGACCGTGATCGTGGCCTCCGGGCCGCTGGCCAACGTCAGTCTCCCGAACATCCCGGGCATCGAGACCTATGAAGGTCGCAAGATCCACAGTGCCCGCTGGGATCACGACTTCGACTTCGCCGGCAAGAAGGTGGCCGTCATCGGCACCGGGGCCAGCGGTGTGCAGATCATTCCGGAGTTGGTCAAGGTCGCCAAGTCGGTCAAGGTGTTCCAGCGCACGCCGGGCTGGGTACTGCCGAAGATCAACACCCCGACCAGCGGCGGCCTCAAATGGATCTACAAGAACGTGCCGCTTGCCGAGAAACTCGCGAGATCGGCCTGGTACTGGGGCCATGAGTCGGTCGCCCTGGGTGTGGTGTGGGAAAGCCCGTTCACCCGGCTGGTGGAAGCGGTCAGTTCCGTCAACCTGCGCCTGCAGGTGAAGGATTCATGGCTGCGCCGGCAGTTGACACCGGATTTCTCCGCCGGCTGCAAGCGGCTGTTGATGACCAGCGATTACTATCCTGCGCTGCAGTCCGACAATTGCACGCTGGTGACGTGGCCGATTGCGAGGTTGTCGCCCAAGGGAATCCGCACCGTCGAGGGTATCGAGCACCAGTTCGACGCCATTGTATTCGCCACCGGCTTCGACGTGTCCAACACCGGCACGCCGTTCCCGGTCACCGGGCTCGACGGCCGGGACCTGGCATCGGAGTGGAGCCGCGGTGCCTACGCCTATCGCAGCGTGGCGGTATCGGGGTACCCGAACCTGTTCTTCACCTTCGGGCCGAACTCGGGCCCCGGCCACAGCTCGGCGCTGGTCTACATGGAGGCCCAGATCGATTACATCGTCGGGGCGATCGCCAAACTGCTGCAGTTCGACTGGAAGTCGCTGGACGTTCGACCGGAGGTGCAGGCTCGCTACAACGAAGACATCCAGCGGCGCCTGCAATCGACCACCTGGAACTCCGGATGCCAGAGCTGGTATCTGACCGAGGACGGCTTCAACGCCACCATGTTCCCCGGATTCGCCACGCAGTACGTCAACCAGCTCAAGACGGTGGACCTGCGTGACTTCAAGATCACCGCTGTGGTTACCAGCGGCGACCCGGTCCTGACCGCATAGGATCCGCTGGTGGCCGAGTACCGGATCGACGACCTCGCACGCGAGGCGGGGACGACGACCCGCAACGTGCGCGTCTACCAGGAGAACGGCCTGCTGCCGCGGCCGCTGCGCCGGGGTCGGGTGGCGATCTACACCGACCGTCACCTCAAGCAGCTGCAGGCGATCATCCGGCTGCTCAGCGAGGGCTTCACCGTCAAGCACATCCTGAAGTTCCTGACCGGGCTGCAGCGAGGCGAGGATCTGGTCGAGGTGCTGGACCTGGCCGACCTGGCTGAGCTGGTGACCACACCGTGGTCGAATCCGGTGTCGCAGAACATGACGCGCGAAGAACTGGAGACCCGGCTGGGCCGGCTGGACGCGGCGATGCTGCGTCGGCTGGCCGACAGCGGAGTGATCGAACCGACCGATACCAAGGATAACTACCTGGTCACCGATCTGCGGCTGGTGGATGACTTCGCGAAGTTGGTCTCGCGCGGTATGCCCTTGGCGACGCTGCTCAAGTCGGTGGGTGCCCTCGACAAAGCGATGGACGAGGCGGCCGGAGTGCTGACCCGCAGCGGTTATTCGGAAGTGGTGCGCCAGCGCGGTGCCGGCTGGCTGCCCACCAACGACGTCGAACTGGCCTGGGCGGCCGATCTGGTCGACGCGATGCGCCGGGTGGCGAGGCGCACGGCGCACGCGAGCCTGGACCGTGCGTTCGACGCTGCGGTGCGCGCGGAGCTGCACCGCTACCAGCAGGAGAGCAAAGCGCAAGACGCTCGCCTCGAACGGGAGGCGTGACTCACGCGGCGCTTGA
>CAYNJD010000333.1:0-3714 GCA_964397355.1 uncultured Mycobacterium sp.
ATCGCGGCGGCCACCGCGTCGATGACGGCCGGAACGGTGAATTGGGTCAGCGTTGCCACGTGCGCATCAGCTCCTCGGTGGTGGTGATCGTCGCCAGCAGAGACAGGGTGTTGTCGATCATCGCAGGCCCGTACTCGGCCGGCACGCCGGCCACCGCATCGCGGGGCAGAACCACCCGGTAGGCGGCGTTGACCGCGTCCATCACCAGGTTCGGGATGGCCACGTTCAGCGAGACTCCCACCGCGACAATGGTCGAAACTCCCAGGTTGCGCAGCACCGCGTCCAGTTCGGTGCCGCCCATCGGTCCCACACCGTGGCACCGGCTGAGCACCAGATCGGCCGGCTCGGGGCCGAACTCGCCCAGCAGCGTGGCGCCGGGGCTGCCCGGATCGATGCGCACGGCGCTGCGGCCGGCGGCGAACAGTCGCGCGTTGTGATTGGAGCCCGCACCGTCCGGGCGCCGGTGCACCAGGCAGTGCACCACCGCAACCCCGGCGGCCCGCGCCACCGGCAGTAGCCGGGCGATGTTGGGCAGTGCATCGCGGCGCGCCTCGTCGGCAAGCATCGGCAGCCCGGCGTCGGGGCCGACGACCGCGCCCTGCAGTTCCTGGGTGACGATCGCGGTGCGCTCGGGTACTACCAGATCCGCCAGCGGGGGCGTCATGTCAGGGCAGCGTCGACCGGTGGCGCGTCATAGAACTGCGTCGCCCATTTCCGCAGCGTCATAAACGGTTTCGCATCGGTCTTGGCCAGCGCCGGGTGTTCGATGTAGCGCTGGTAGCGCCAGATGCCCAGGTCGTCTTCCACGGTGGTCAGGAACTGCTTCTCGACGCGTGCCCGGATCTCCTCCGGTGGGGCTTGCGAGTCGTCGCCGGGAAGTCGCGGCCACCAGATCGAATAGAACAGATCCGAGCGGCCCTCGTCGACCGGCGTGCAGGTGAAGATCAGCCGGTGCTGCTGCACGCCTTCGAAGATGCTGATCGCCCCGCCGAGGCCGAACAGGTGCGAATGAAACCGCAGCGCCATCGCGTCGGGATCATCGCTGTTCTCATCCGGCCAGCCGGCGACGAAATGCCATTCGTGGTCGGCCTTCTTCCACTCCAGCACTCTGGGCGTAACCGTCGCGTGGTGCACGTACTGGAAATGCGCGCTGTCGGCGGCGTTCTCGGCGACGATCTGCGGGTGCACCGGCTCGCCCTCCAGCCGCCGGGAGAACTCCGGATAAGCCCGGTAGTAGTCCTGCGGCCCGGTGGTGAACTGGGGGAACTTGCCGAAGATGTCGGGCATCTCCCACTGCGGTTCTGCGCCGTCGGGATGATGCCAGATGAAGACACAGCCGTACTGCTCCTTGACCGGATAGACCCGCAGCCGCAGCGCCTTGTTCGGCCGGTCCGGTTGATACGGGATGAATTTGTTGCAACCGTCGGGTCCCCACTGCCAGCCGTGGAACGGGCACTGGACGCGGTCCCCGATGACCTTGCCGCCGTGGCCGAGGTGGGCGCCGAGGTGTTTACAGTGGGCCTCCATCACGTGCAGCTCGCCGGACTCGTCCCGGTAGGCGACCATGTCCTCGCCGAAGTAGTGCAGCGCGCGTGTCGTGCCGGTCTCGAACTCGGGCGACCAGCCGGCCATGAACCAGCCGGTGACCTTCCAGGTGAACGGAACCTTCATCGCGTTTCCTCTCGCGAGCGTCAACTGAATACCGTACCGTAACCCCATCGGTAGAGGAAGCGCTGACGGGAGGCCGCCACAGCATGGCTGAATCCGGTGACGCCGCCGGAATGTCGAACCCCGACGGGGTCGGCGCAGCACACGTCGACGCGCTGGTCATCGGGGCGGGATTCTCCGGTTTGTACGCGCTGCACAGACTGCGTGAACTCGGAGTGCGCACCCGAGTGCTGGAGATGGCCGATGCGGTCGGGGGGACGTGGCTGGTCAACCGGTACCCGGGGGCGCGCTGCGACATCGAGAGCATCGAGTACTCCTACAGCTTCTCCGATGAGATCCAGCAGGAGTGGGTCTGGACCGAGACGATGCCGGCCCAGCCGGAGATCGAGGCATACCTGAACTTCGTCGCCGACCGCCTCGACCTGCGCCGCGATATCGCGTTCAACACCAAGGTCGTGGCGATGACCTACCACGACGATGCCGCGGTGTGGGAAGTGGCCACCGAGGCGGGCGAACGCCACATCGCGCCGTTCGTGGTCGCCGCCTCCGGAATCCTTTCGGTGCCCTTGGAGCCCGACATCACCGGTATGGGCGACTTCGGCGGCGTCTCGCTGTACACCAGCCGCTGGCCCCGAACGGACGTCGACCTGACCGGCAAGCGGGTGGGCGTCATCGGCACCGGGTCCACCGGTGTCCAGCTGATCCCGGTTGTCGCTCCAGAAGTCGCGCAGCTCTGCGTGTTCCAGCGCTCGGCGGCCTACACGCTGCCCTGGCAGGTCCGCCCCTTCGCCCCCGGTGAACTCGATGCGCTCAAGGCCGACTACGGCCGGATCCGCGCTGCCCAGCGCGAGCATCCGGTCGGCGCCGCGCGACTGTCCGCCTTCTCGGTGCTGCTCGACATGCTGGGCCGGCCGCCGGTGAAGTCGGCGTCACGGGAGGAGCAACTCCGAGCGATCGAGCAGCACGGCGTGATGGGCGCGTTGAACTGGGGTGATGTCTTCTTCGACATCGACGCCAATCGGATGGCCACGCAACTGTACGGCGAAGCCGTGGCCCGGATCGTGCACGACCCGCGCACGGCGGCGGCGCTGGTGCCCACCCACCCGTTCGCCTGCAAGCGCCCGATCATCGACCAGGGCTATTACGAAACGTTCAACCGCGACAACGTGACGCTGCTCGACCTGCGCACGGAGCCGATCAGCGCGGTGACACCCACCGGCGTGCAGACCGGGCGGGGCCACTACGACCTCGACGTGATCATCTACGCCACCGGCTTCGACGCCATGACCGGTGCGCTCAGCCGCATCGATGTCCGCGGTCGCGACGGCGTGTTGCTCCGCGAGGTCTGGGCGAACCAGGGGCCGGTGTCCTATCTCGGACTACAGGTCGCCGGCTTTCCGAACCTGTTCACCATCCAGGGGCCCGGCAGCCCCAGTGCGGCAACCAATTTCGTCGCTGCGCTGGAGCAGCACGTGGAGTGGATCGGCGACTGCATCGCCTATCTGCGCGCCAACGGGTACCGCACGATCGAGGCGTCGCAGGCCGCCCAGGACGAGTGGATCGAACACGCCACCTCGTTGGTCGCATCGACGGTGCTGGTTCACCCGACGTGCAACTCCTGGTACAACGGCGGAAACGTTCCCGGCAAGAAGCGAATGTATATGGGTTATACCGGCGGGATTCCGGAATACCGGCGCCGCTGCGACGAGATCGCCGCCGCCGGCTATACCGGATTCAGGCTGCGGTGACGCCGGTGGGATCGCGGCAACGGCTTCCGCAACTCATTCGGGGACTGGGTGGGGTGCTGCCCCGGTCAGTCGGCGCACTGCGTGTCTCGCCGGACTGGGCGGCGGCCTCACCCCGCGGGATGCGCCAGCTCGGGGAGGTGCTGCTCGACGAGGTGACGCTGACCGGGATGACCCTGCTTGCCCCCGCGCCGGCGCTGGCGCGACCGCTGTCCGCGTGCGTGTCGGCCGCCGAAGAGCTGTCCCGGCTGGGTATCGACGGCGCGCATGCAGAGCCGGATCCGTTGCGCGTGACGACGAT
>CAYNJD010000334.1:0-3705 GCA_964397355.1 uncultured Mycobacterium sp.
GGTGCTGCTCGCCGGCACCATTCCGCTGCTCGGCATCATCGTCGAACACTTCCAGAGCCGAAACATCAAGGCACAGTTCGGCCTCTGAGGACGGCAGTTACGCCAACGATCGCAGCGCCGGCAGCAGTAGCGCCAACGCGCGGCCGCGGTGCGATGCGGCGTCTTTCTCCGCCGGGGTCAGCTGCGCGGCGGTGCGATCGGCACCGGCGGGGACGAACACCGGGTCATAACCGAACCCGCCCTCGCCGTGCGGTTCCCGGGCGATGCTGCCGACCCACTGCCCTCGCACCACCACCTGTTCGTCGGCACCGGGTCCCCAGACCAGCGCGCAGGCGGACACGAACGCCGCGCCGCGCCGCTGGTCGGGAACGTCGCGCAACTGCGCCAGCAGCAGGGCGGTGTTGGCGGCGTCGTCGCCGTGCTCGCCGGACCAGCGCGCCGACAGCACTCCCGGCATACCGTTCAACGCTTCGACCGTCAAACCGGAATCATCTGCGACACAAGGCAACCCGGTCGCCGCGTAACCATCACGCGCCTTGGCCAGGGCATTGTCCTCGAAGGTCTGGCCGGTTTCGGGCGCTTCGGGATACGGCGCGACGTCGTCCAACGAGACCGGACGCAAACCCGAGACACCGGCGTGCTCGAGCACCCGGCTGAGTTCGGCCAGCTTCTTGCGGTTGCGGCTGGCCACCAGAACATCGGTCAGCTGCCGAACGCTTTCTTCGGGGCCGGGCCCTCCGGCAGCCCGCCCGGATACGGCAGCGCCAACGCTTCGCGCTGCACCACGAACAGCTTCTCGCACGCCCCCAGCGCCGCATCGAGCATCTTGTCCAGCGTCGAGCGCGGGAACGTCGCCCCCTCGCCGGTGCCCTGGATCTCGACCAGCGTCCCAGTGTCGGTGGCGACGACGTTCATGTCGACCTCGGCGCGGGAGTCCTCTTCATACGGGAGGTCCACGCGGACCCGACCGTCGACGACGCCGACGCTGACGGCCGAGATCGCGCACGACAGCGGGCGCGGATCCGATAGTTTGCCGGCGGCCGACAAGTAGGTCACCGCGTCGGCGAGCGCCACATACGCCCCGGTGATCGCCGCGGTTCGGGTCCCGCCGTCGGCCTGCAGCACGTCGCAGTCGATGGCAATGGTGTTCTCCCCCAGCGCTGCCAAGTCGATGCAGGCCCGCAGCGAGCGGCCGACCAGCCGACTGATCTCCTGGGTGCGCCCGCCGACACGGCCCTTGACCGACTCACGGTCGGAGCGGGTGTGCGTGGCAGCCGGCAGCATGGCGTACTCGGCCGTCAGCCAGCCCTGTCCGGAGCCTTTCCGCCAGCGCGGCACGCCCTCGGTGACGCTGGCCGTGCACATGACCCGAGTGTTGCCGAACTCGACCAGCACCGACCCGGCCGGGTGGGAGGTGAATCCGCGGGTGATGACGACCGGGCGCAGCTCGTCGTCGAGGCGACCGTCTTCTCGTTTGGACACCCGACAACCCTAACGGTGATCACGAGCGCGGCGAAGCCGGCGCTGGGGTTAACCATCGTCACCCATCGCGGAATTGGCGGCTTATCGTCGGTACATGGCCGCTGATCCGCCATCCCACCGGGTGCCCGACTCCTGCTCCTTGCCAACCGCCGAGCAGCCGATGCGGCTGGCCGAATTCGACCGGCTGTTCAGCGAATCGGTTGTGAGATGGACCCGGGTGTCGGCCCGCACGCTCGATCTGGTGCTGGCCGCAGCTGCCGAGCCCGCGGCGCGGGATCTGGCGTACCGTGAGGCCCGCTGCTGCGCGTTCTTCACTTTCGAATTCGGCACGACCGGATCGGATGTGGTGATGGGCATCAGCGTGCCGCCGACCAAGACCGAGGTGCTCGACGCGTTGGCCGCGCGGGTCAGCGCCGCCATCGCCATGAGGTTGCGGCCATGACTTGGTCGAGCAGGCAGGGGTGAACGCCGGGACGCCGCACCAGGGCCGGCCACGGTCGGGGTGCGCAACGTGATCGAGTTCCTATCCGGCGGCGGCGACGATCTACTCGGGATGCGGTTCACCGGCAAGCTGACCGGGTCGGACTACCGCGACGTCGTCATACCGCAGGTGGAATCGTTATTGGAACACTTCGCGACGCTGCGGGTGTTGGTGCTCTTCGATGCGGCGTTCACCGGGTGGACCCTGTCCGCGGCGTGGGCCAACACCTTCTTCGATGTCAGTCACCGGCGAGACTTCGACAAGGTGGCGATGGTCGGCGCCCCGAAATGGGAGGAGTGGTGTGTACGGCTGCCCGCGGCGTTGCTGATGCGCGGTGAACTTCGCACGTACCCGGCCGACCGTCTTGACGACGCGTGGGACTGGTTGCGCAGCTGACCGGCACACGTGTGACGGCGGATTCGGCGATCGCCGCGCGAGTGGCGTGTCAGGAGCCGCGGATGTCGAACTTCTCGTCGCACACCACCGCGTGCACCGGCCCGTCGAACTCGGCTTTGGCCTCGCCTATCACGTCCTCGCGTGACGTCCAGGGCGGGATGTGGGTCAGCAGCAGCTGGCCGACGCCGGCGGCCGCGGCCAAGCGGCCCGCCTCGGTGCCGGACAGGTGCAGGTTCGGCGGCCGGTTGGGCTCGTGGGTCCAGGATGCCTCACACAGGAACACATCGGCGCCGCGGGCCAGCTCGATCACACTGTCGCAGTAGCCGGTGTCACCGCTGTAGACCAGTGTCGTGCCTGACGAATCGGTGATCCGCATCCCGAACGACTCCGTCGGATGGCACACCAGCCTGGGTTGCACGCTCAACGTTCCGAGCTCGACCGACTCACCGTCGACCCAGGTGCGGACGTCGAAGATGTCGGTGATGTCGTCGATCTCGCCGCCGTACGGCGACGACGCCGCCCCCATCCGCGACCAGGTGTCGCTGGGCCCGTAGATGACGCCCTTGGCAAACGGTGCGGTCGCCACCGACGGATGGTAGCGGCGCCAGACGAACAGTCCCGGCAGGTCCAGGCAGTGATCGGCGTGCAGGTGCGATAACAGCACGTGCACCGAACCCGGATCCACATGCCGTTGCAACGCGCCGAGAACCCCACCCCCGAAGTCGATGACCAGCGGCGGCGTGTCCGGAGCCTGCAGCAGGTAACCCGATGCCGGCGAATCCGGACCCACCACACTGCCGGAGCACCCGAGCACGGTCAGTCGCACGTTCCCTACTGTGCCATGTTCGCCGCGGCGATGACCAAGACACGACCGCTTTGCCCGCTATTCGTCACCGAAATCACGGTCACCGGCTAACGCAACGGAACGTGCGGCTGGACGGCACCGACCGTCGTGATGGCCGGGCCCAGAAACCGGGTGGCCAGTGCGGCGAACGCCTCCGGGTCACCGGTGGCCTCGAACACCCGCGTCGCCGGCGCGGCATCGTGCGAGCGCAGCAGGTCGAGTTCGGTGAGCACCCGCAGCAGTTCCTTGGCGGTCTCCTCCGCGCTGGACACCAGCGTCACCTGTTCACCCATCGCCAGCTGAATCAACCCCGACAGCAACGGGTAGTGGGTGCAGCCCAGCACCAGGGTGTCCACCCCGGCGCGCTGCAGCGGCTCCAGGTAGCCCTCGGCCAGCCCCAACACCTGCCGGCCGCTGGTGATGCCGCGCTCGACGAAGTCGACGAATCGCGGGCAGGCCACCGCGGTGATCTCGGTGTCGCGGGCGGCGGCGAACGCGTCCT
>CAYNJD010000335.1:0-3700 GCA_964397355.1 uncultured Mycobacterium sp.
GGTAGTTCAGGTACGTCGGGGCCGCCTGCTGCGCCCACTCCGGCGACGCGATGTCGTCGCCGGCCTCGAACGGCAGCGCGTCGGGACCGGCCACCTCGACGAACAGCTCGGTGGCAGCCTGCTGCAGTTGGCTGCCCCGCAGTTTGAGCACCGACGACGCCGGATTCGGTTTGCCGTCGGCGGAACCGGTCGAGACCCGCATCTGGGTGAGTTCCAGTGCCAGCAGCTCGTTTTCGACTTCCGCCAGCCGGGCCGCGAACAGCGGGTCGTCGAGTGCGCCCAGCGCCTTGGCGCGCTGTTTGACCTCGGCGAGCCGCACCTTGGTGCGGGTCACCCCGGCGATGCCGGTCCGCTCGTTGCCCAGCAGGAACTTCGCATACGTCCAGCCGTGGTTCTCCTCGCCGACCAGCTGATCGGCGGGGACCCGCACGTCGGAGAAGAACACCTCGTTGACTTCGGCGCCGCCGTCGATCAGCTTGATGGGCCGCATCGTGACACCCGGGGTGTCGACTTCGAACAGCAGAAACGAGATACCGGCCTGCTTCTTGGGTGCCTGCGGGTCGGTGCGCACCAGGCAGAAGATCCAGTCGGCGTACTGACCCAGCGTGGTCCAGGTCTTCTGCCCGTTGACGACGTAGCTGTCGCCGTCGCGTACCGCGGTGGTGCGCAGCGATGCCAGGTCGGAACCGGCGTCGGGCTCGGAAAAGCCTTGACACCACCAGATGTCGAGATTGGCGGTGGCGGGCAGGAAGCGTTCCTTGATCGCTTGCGAGCCGAATTCGGCGATCACCGGGCCGACCATCTTGGTGTTGAAGTTCAGCGGCTCGGGCACCGAGGCCAGTTGCAGTTCGTCGAGCCAGATCTGGTGTTGGGCCAGCGTCCAGTCCTTGCCGCCCCACTCGACCGGCCAGTTGGGCACTGCGAGGCCGTTGGCGTTGAGGATCTTCTGGGTGGTGACGATGTCGTCGGGAAATACCGGGTGGCCCGCGCGTCCGCGTTCGCGGATCTCGGCGGGGATCTCGGAGGTGAAGAAGGCGCGCAACTCGTCGCGGAACGCGGCCTCCTCGGCGGTCAGTGCCAGTCTCACGTCGGCCTCCCGGTGAGTGGGTGATTACGGGTTGTCATGCACACTAATCGGAGTCCGCCACGGAATGCGCCGTAAGGTGCCGTCTCGGGCGGAGCCGCTGACCGCGGACGCTACCGTGCGTTTTTGTAGGCTTACCGCATGAGACGGTCGGTCGCCGCGTTGTGTGCCCTGCTGTTGTCGGCGGTGTCATGTTCGGCGGGCGAGCAGGCCGAACCGGCGCCCGCCACGCCGACGCAGCCGTCCGCGACCGCCAAACCGCCCGCGCACATCGGCGAGACGCTCGATTTGATGCGGATCGGCGGACAGAAGATCGCGGTGACGTTGACGGAGGTCATCTCCCCGGCCACCGTCCCGCACGGCTGGGGCGACGCCGGCAAGACCTACATCGCGACCAAGCTGCGAATCGAGAACGCCGGCACCACGACCATCGTCGGCAACAGCAACAGCGACGTCTCGGTGATCGGTTCGGACGACCAGAACTACCACGCGGACTTCGCCACCGTGACCGAATGCCAGGACTTCGCCTACGGGTGGTTCCTGATCGCCGCCGGTTCGTCGAGCACCGGTTGCGTCGTGTTCGCGCTGCCGTCGGGGGTGACCGCGACCAAGGTGCGCTACTCGCCGTCGTCGGGCATCTCGCGTGACATCGGGGAGTGGCTGAACCCGTAGCGGTAAGCCGGTTTGTGCACAGCCAAGGATTGCTCCACAGATGCGTCCCATAACGGGCGCTGGGCCGGTGGGCCGGCGGGGCCGGCGCCTACCGTCGGTGCATGGCATCAGAACTACCCGGCGAGCGGCTGCAGCGCCGCCTCGGCCTGCTGCCGGAACCCGACGGCGGCGATGACGCACCCGAGTCCGACAACGAGGCCGACCCCAATTCCTTGCTGCCCCGTTGGCTGCCCGACGGCTCGGCGGAAGCCGGCTGGCTGGCCAAGGTGCGGGCCGACCCGGGCCGGGCCGGTGCCATCGCCTTGGCGGTGATCGCCGCAGTAGCCGTGCTCATCACCGTGTTCACCGTGATCCGCGATCGGCCCGCGCCGGTGCTGAGCGCCAAACTGCCTCCGGTTGAGATGGTTTCGACTGCCAGCCCGCGCACCGGGGATCCCGCTGCGGGTCCGCCGGCACCCGACGCGGGCCAGGTGGTGGTCAGCGTGGTCGGGTTGGTGCACAAGCCGGGCCTGGCGACGCTGGCGCCAGGTTCCCGGATCGCCGACGCGCTCACCGCGGCCGGCGGGGCTCTCGACGGTGCGGACACCATCGGGTTGAACCTGGCGCGCCCCTTGGTGGACGGCGAACAGATCGTGGTCGGTCTGGCGCCGCCGCCCGGGAAGCCGGTGCTCGGCAGCTCGGTGGGCGCCGCGTCGCCGGCACCGGAGGCCCCGCGCACCAGCACCGCCCCGACACCGGCCAGGCCTGAGCCCACATCCACCGAGCCGGTGAACCTCAACACCGCGACCGTCGAGCAGCTCGACGCCCTGCCCGGAGTCGGACCGGTGACGGCGGCCGCCATCGTCGCCTGGCGCGAGGCCCACGGCAAGTTCACCGGTGTCGACCAGCTCGGCGACGTCGACGGCATCGGCCCGGCGCGGCTGGAGAAGCTGCGTGCCCTGGTCCGTGTCTGACAGTGACGCCACCGGCTGCGGCGCCGCCGGCCGCCAGGCTGGATGTCCGGCTGGTGCCGGCGGCGCTGAGCGGCTGGCTGGTCACCGCGGCCGGTATCGAATGGCAGATCGGCGGCAGGCTGGCGCTGCTGTGCGCGGCGTGCGGTGTTTCGTCCGGCGCGCTGTGCCGCTACGCCGGACGGATGCGGCGCCCCGCATGGCGGCTGACCGGTGCGGTCGTGGCTGCGACGTCGGTGGTGGGTGTGGGGTTCGGGTGGGCGGTTGCGCTGCGCACCGAGGCCGTCGGCCACCACCCGATCACCGCGGCGTTCGGCAGCACCGTCGCGGTCACGGTCACCCCCAGCGAAAGTCCGATGTCGGCCGGTGCCCGGCGGGTGATGTTCCGGGCCACCCTGCAGCGCCTCGACGGTGCTCAATCCTGGGGCAGGGTAGTGGTTTTCGCATCAGGTGCGGGCTTCGATGAGGTGATGGTCGGCCAGTCGATGGCGTTTCGCGCCAAGGTCGCTCACCCGACCCGGCGTGACCTGACGGTGGCGGTGCTGACCGCTGCCGGTCAGCCGACGCGGGGCGAGCCCGGACTGGTTGCGCGGTCGGCGCATCGGGTTCGCGCCAGGTTCGCGGCGGCGGCCGGTCGGGTGCTGCCCGGCGAGCAGGCCCGCATGCTGCCCGCACTGGTGCTCGGAGACACCTCGGCGATCACCGCTGCCACCGGCCGAGAGTTTCGGGCCGCCGGGCTGACGCACCTGATGGCGGTCTCGGGGGCCAACGTGACGATCGTCTGCGGCGCGGTGCTGTTCTCGGCGCGACTGGTCGGACCGCGGGCCGCGGCGGTGCTGGCCGGGCTCGCGCTGGCGGCGTTCGTGATCCTGGTGCAGCCCACGGCCAGCGTGCTGCGGGCGGCGGTGATGGGAGCGATCGCACTGCTGGGCGTGCTGGCGGCGCGGCGGCGCCAGGCGATCCCGAGCCTGGCCGCCAGTGTGCTGGTGCTGCT
>CAYNJD010000336.1:0-3692 GCA_964397355.1 uncultured Mycobacterium sp.
CCGCAGACCGGTGGGCGAAGTGGTCCATCTGGACGGCTACGGCAACCGGGCCTGGCTGACCAGTTAATTCCTTTCGGATGCGATAACTCGACCTGCGGGCCGCAACCTTGTGGGCGACCCGAAAGGGATCACGAAATCTCGTGTTTACGGGTGCGGCCATACCACTTGGTGTAGATTCAGCCAATCTTGTGTAACGCCTTGGTCGGGGGACTCATGAAAATCGCGAAGCACACATCTGAAGCGAAGGTTGCCGCGCTGGCGGCGGCCGGCGTGGTCGCCGCCGCCATGGTCACACCGGCGTCGATGCCGTCGGGGATGACCGTCGTCGAACGGGAGCTGGCCCTGGTCGCCGGGGAGTCCATCCTCAATATCCCGCTCAACTTGTTCCAGGCCATTGTCAATATCCCCAGCACCGAGCTGGGGGCGATGACCATCTTGGGGAACTCGCTGATCTACAGCGGGAACTGGTGGTCGCCGAGCGCCACCAACATCTGGGGTGAGGATCCGGGGGACCCGGGGCACTTCATGGGCATGATCGACATGATGTTCCCGTTCCGCGAGATCTCCGGGCAGGGCAGCCCGGAGCCCGGCGCCCCCGGCTTCGACTGGGACGAGGCGGCGGCCGGGCACCTGGGGTTGGGTCAGCAGCTCACGCTGCTCGCCGACGCCGAGATCCCGACGAGCGCGTCCAGCGACGCCGACTACAGCGCGCCGCTACTGCCGTCGAGTGAGATCACCGGCTCCAGCTTCCTCGACCACAATGCCTGGTTCTTCGCGGCGCTCTCAGGAATGCAGCCGTACCCGCTGTTCGACAACTGGTTCCGGGTGCCGCTGTCGGATCTGATGGACGGCTACACCTTTCCGACGGTGATCAATCCCTCGATGGGCATCGGTGTCGACAGCGAGGGAAATCCCGACGGCTCGGTGCCCAGCGATCCGATCCTCGGTTTCGTGGGAACCCACCCGGCGACCCCGGAGGACATCGCGAACCTGCCCCAGGACGCCGCGACGCAGTCGCAGGGCATCCATGTGGTGCCCGGCACCGATGAGGTGGTCAACGGCAACGGCAACCCGGTGCACCTGATGCCGTGGTCCAACGAGACATTCAAGCTGGACCTGCTGTACCCGTTCCAGAACTTCTACAACAGCCTGCAGGCTCCGATCGACTGGGACACCTACTTCAGCGGGTTTCACATCCCCACGTTCGAGGAGGTCGGCCGGGCGCTGCAGACGCTGGCCGCGGGTTCGATCATCGCTTTCGACCCGTCGTCTCCCGGCGATCCGTTCTGCGGGACGACCTGCCTGGAGAACCCGTCGATGACACCGTTGGCGCTGGTGGCGGGCCTGGACAAGATGTGGCCGGGCAATCCCTATCTGGAGCACTGGCTCGACCTGGCCAACGCGGACAGCCCGCTGAACGCGTTCTACGGGATGGCCAACGGTCCGACACCGCATCAGGTCGATGTCAACAACGCGTTGTCGCAGTCGCTGCAGCAGTGGTTCGACGTCGGGAACGCGTCACCGGATGACCCCCCGGCCAACGTCGACACCCCCATCTCGTTCGCCCCGTCGCCGGTGATGCAGCAGCTCATCGACTTCATGCAGGAGTCCGGGGTGCAGCAATTCTTCGCCGACTGGGCGAATCTGGCCGGCTACCAGCCGGTCGACTTCGACGAGCTCACCCCGGTGCTGGGGGCCGCGACCGATACCGTCGACGTCGGCGATGCCACCGGGACCGCGGATGCCTTCACCAGCCTGCTCGATGCCTTCGGCCTGGGGCTGTAAGCGGGGTGACCTAGGGGGATCTGTTCGGGGGTGGCGCGGGCACCTGGAATCTCGAATTGCGCAACGGCCCCACTGGTGCTGTGATGTAGTCCGATTTATAAGCTTTCCGGTGGTCAAATAGTGTGGTTCGGTTAGGAACAAGATCAACCTGCCTATATGGTGTTGGTTCCGAAGTGTTACAGAGGGGGATATGAGATGCATGGTGTGACGCGTCAGCGTCGATACGCGGGCGCTGGTGCGCATCGTGCGGTGCCGCAGCGTCGGTTCGCGCCCGGGGGGGCTCGTCGTGCGACTGCTCAGCGGCGGCTCGAGAAAGCCGGTGGGCATCGTGCCGCGCCGGAGCGCCGGTATGTGACCGCCGGCGCGGTGATGGCCGCCGCGAGCGCGGTGGCGGTAGCCCCGGTCGCACCGGTCGCTCCCTGGACACCCGGCCTGACGGCCGCCGAGCGGGCGGTGGCGCTGGTCGCCGAGGCGTCCATCCTCAACATCCCGTTCAACCTGTTCCAGGACATCGTCAACATCCCCTACAACGAGGTGCAGGCCACCAACGTGCTGGCCGACTCGTTCTTCTTCACCGGTAACTGGTGGACGCCGAGCGCCACCAACATCTGGGGCGAGGACCCGGGCGACCCGGGCCACTTCATGGCGGTGTTCGACTACCTGCTGCCGTTCGCCCCCCAGGCATCCGGCCTCTACGAACCGGCGATCGACCCGGACGCGCTGGCCGACGGCTCGGCGGGCATCGGGCAGCAGATGGCCATGTTCGCCGCGGCGATGCTGCCGGTCAGTGCGTCATGTGACTCGATTCAGTGCTACCCGATGTCACCGGTGGAGCCGATCACCGGCCTGACCGGGCTGGACCGGATGCTGAACTTCTGGAGCGTATTCACCAACTTCCCCAATGACGACAACCAGCTGCCGCTGTTCAGTCACTGGCTGAAGGTACCGCTGCAGCAGTTATTCGACGGTTATCGATTCCCGGACAGCCCGTTCAGTGATCCCGACAACCCGACCTCCGAGGGCATCGCCAACCCGGTCGACGGCATCGGCGAGAACGGTGCGGTGCCGGGTTCGCCGATGGACGCCGTGCCGGGCACCGGGGAACCCGGCCCGGGCTTCGGCTTCCCGGGGACCCATCCGCTGCTGGACGAGGATGGCCAACCCGTCCTGGACGAAGCCGGAAACCAGATCAACCTGCAGCCGTGGGCGGGCCTGCTGTTCACGTTCAACCCGATCAAGCCGTTCGAGAACTGGTTCAACAGCCTGATGGCGCCGGTCGACTGGAGCGTCAACGGCGACGACCCGCTGGTCGGCTTCCACTTCCCGGACCCGACCGACGTCGCCCAGACGATGAAGGCGCTGCTGGCCGGACTGGTCATCGACTTCAACCCGTACGTCGCCGGCAGCCCGCTGTGCCCCGGCCTGTGCAACATGGAGCCGTTCGCCCCGCCGTGGGGGGTGACGTCCCTGGACCTGGTCAAGTCGATCCAGGCCATCGGCGACCCCAACCCGCGGATCCAGCAATGGATCGACCTGACCGAGGCCGAGGGAGCCGAGAACGCGGTGGGCGACGCCAACGGCGCGACGGACGAGCAGACCATGGCCGGTATCGAAGCCCTGCAGACCGGGACGTTCACCTTCGACGCGGAAACCCACAACCAGATCATCGATTTCCTGGCCGAGATCAACCCGTATCTGCCGAACCTGGCCGTCAACTCCGGCCTGCTGACCGACCCGGGCTTCCTGGCGCCGTGGCCCCAGGACGAGGCCGGCTTCTACCACCCGCCGGGTTTCGACCCGGAACTGCCGCTGGACGACCAGGTGGTCGGCGAATACGGCGGTCTGAACACGCTGCTGCTCTGGGACGACTTCCTGCGCTTCCTCGACCCGTCGGGTGGCCTGGTCAC
>CAYNJD010000337.1:0-3683 GCA_964397355.1 uncultured Mycobacterium sp.
TCCAGTTCCTTGGACGTACTCACTGATCCCTCCGTCAGGACACAATTTCGATGACACAGGCCGCGAGCGGCTCGAGTCGGATCTCGGGTTGGACTTCGTTCTGCAGCTCGGCGGACAGCGCTGCGAAGCGCTCCTGCGCCCGGCGCCGCTGGCTTTCGAACAGCGCTATCGCGCGACCGCCGCGACCGCGTGCTCGCGCGGTGGCGATCCGGTTCTCGATCGTGGCGACCTTGCGCTGATACTGCTGTTGCATAGTGAACGCCCGCGCCTGCCGAAGCGCCTCGAACTCATGGTTGCGCCGTGCTTGCTCATCCAGGTGCCGGCGATGCAGCTGGTTGTGCGCGCGATCGGCAAGCTTTTCCAGCCGGTCGATGCTCGGCACCGGAGCATCGGCAAGTTTTCCTTCGGCGAGGGCGGCCAGCAAGGCGTTCGCCGGACCCTCGCCGGCGTCACGCCCGGACTCGGTGACGGCCGCGCCCCAGATTTCGTCGCCACCACGCGACGCCGATACCGCTTTGGCCATGACGACAACGTAGATACCGGGTGTGACATCTTCGGCTGTGTCGGAAAGCTGCAGTGAGGCAAACCGGGCCTGCCGGTGCCCGGGCACGGCGGTCGCCGCCATCGCGAGTGGACTCGTCGCAGTCAGCAGTGTCCCGCCGCCGGTGCGCGCCAACTCTTGATCCAACACTAGCGAGACCGGGATCTCGTTGCGGAGTTGGGTTGTGAGGAAACTCGTTTCGGCACGGGTGCGCTGTGCGGTTTTGGCGAGCTGCTCGACGCGTGCGGCCATGACCGGGTTGCCGTAGAACTCCGCGGTCCGCCGGTCGGTGGCCAGTCGGATTCCCGGCGCGCCGTCGACCCGAGCCCAGTCGTCGAGAAGTTGGGCAAGCTCCTGCTGCCCGATATAGCGTCCGGTGCGCGTCAGCTCGTCTTCCAGACCGGCGACGTCGACGTCATTGCTGACCAGCAGCGCGGTGGAGGCATCCGATACGTCCTGCAGTCCGGCGCGTTGCTCTTCGATGGCCGTCAGCGCCTCATGCATCTTCTGGTCGCGCTGCTCGGGTGTGAGCGTGAAGTCGAAGCCGGCTTCCAAAGCCTTCGGTGCGTGGGCGGCGATGATCGGTTCCAGTGCCCCGATGGAGGATTCGAAGACGCCGATGCGATCGAGAAGCCGGGACAGGATGCGTTCGTCGATGGTGGCGTCGTTGACGAAGTTGACCACCAGCATGGACTCTTCGACCTGGCCGATTCGGTCGATGCGGCCGATGCGCTGCTCGACCTCCATCGGATTCCACGGCAGGTCGTAGTTGACGACCACTGAGCAGAACTCGAAGTCGAGGCCTTCGCTGGCGACCCGGTTGGCGAGAACGAAATCGTATGCCCCGGCGCGGAAGTCAGCCATGATCTTCCGCCGCTGCTCGCGGTTGACGCCGCCGTGCATGACGGCGACACGGAACTCGTCCTCGAGTCTGCCCGCGAGATAGGCCAACGTGGGCCGTGAATGGGTGAACACCAGCGCCCGCCGGCCGCGCTCATGAAACGTGCGCAACGCATCACGCAGGTCATCGAATTTGGTGTCGACACCTTCGGGTAGCTGTCGTGCGGCAGCTACCAACTCCGCGTGCGGTTCCAGACGAACCGCCGCAGTATCCGAGTCGGCATCGGAGATGTCGCCGAACCCTTGCGGGTCGAGCACCGCGCGGCGGGCCATCGGCAGGCATGCGCTGGCGAGCCGCAGCGGCATCTGCATCGCGAAGTGCAGTGGCCTACCCATCGCGGTGGCGCGGTCTTGGCACCACTGCAGATATTGATCGTAGAATTTGGCTTCGGCTGGGGTCCAGGTAATTTGGTGACGGTCCAGGGTGCGTTTGGCTTTGTGGTCGTCGACCTCGACCTTCTTGGTGCGGGTGATCACCGTCGACAGCGTGTTGAGATCAGCCAGGTAGCGTTTGGCCTCCACGACGTCGCGCGGTGACAGCTGGTCTTTGGCCAACACCTCTTTGAGCAACTCGAAGTCGGGACGCTGCATCAACGTGCCGCCGAGGGTGGTCGTGGTGAGCTCATCGAGCTTGGCGCACAGCTCATGGCCGTTGACGCCCTTTTCCACCAGGCGAGCCGCCACGGCATTGATGATGCGGTTGGGCTCCAGTCGCAGTTCAAGGTCTCTGATATCGCCGTAATCCCCCGGCGCGAGCAGCTCCAACAGATTCAGCAGATCTTCTTGGCGAAGGTTGATCGGTGTCGCGGTGAGGAAGACCAGGTTGTCCGCCCAGTCGGACAGCCGCGTGCCCAATGCGTAGCTCTTGGTGTCCTGGTTGCGCATGGAATGCGCTTCGTCGACGATGATCAGATCGAATTCCGGTGGCAGATCGTCCAGCTCTTCGATACCCGCCCAGCTGCGAAGCCGCTCAATGCTGCAGATGTACGCCTGCCGCCGGGGTAGGCGGTTTTGGCGGTGCCGCTCAAGGAACGTCTGCAGCGTCTTGCTGTCGAGCTCGACCACGTCGAACTCGAAGCGATCGTCCATCTCTTCTTTCCACTTGCCGACAAGGCCAGCGGGGCAGACGATCAGCACCCGGTCGGCTTCACGGCGCGCTTCAAGTTCCGTCCAGATCAGGCCCGCCTCGATCGTCTTACCGAGGCCGACCTCGTCCGCGATGAGGATGCGGGCCTTGCCGGTCTGCAGCAGCTTGAGGACCGGCTTGAATTGGTACGGCCGAAACGTGGTGCGGGTGGCCCGAAACGAGAACAGGGTGTTGGCAAACTTGCTCTGCAATTTTGCCCGCGTAAGCGTGGCACCGAACCGTCGCGCCGGGGTCGGCTCCCGGGTGACCCAGTTTCGTGGGTCATCGAGTTCCGGTCGGGCCTTCAGCGATGACTCGATGACGTTCTGCTGGCGGCCCTCCACGATCACCGTGTAGGACCACTGCCCGGACGGCCCGCCATGAAACACGCGATCGCGGATCACGACGTCCGCATCGCCGGGATGGGTCACCGCGGCTTCGTTGACCTCGAACCGCGGCGCCGGGACGGCCTGGGCACCGGGCCAGAGTTGCTCCGCCCAGCCGAAGGCGGCCATGAGCGGATGATCGTCGTCGAGCTGATCGAGCGGGACCACCGTCGCATCGCCGGTCGGCGCCCCGATGGCCACCTGGAGGATGAGTGCACCGCCATCGATGCCCTGGAACCAATAGAGCCCTTCGGGCAGTTCAACCTCGGGCTTCCCGAGTACCCGGCACTCCCCGACGCAGGACGCCACCGCCCGCACCGGCCCATCAAGAACTAGTGCCCGTGCGAATTCACCACGGTCGAGGGCGACGTGGAGCTGCTCTGGGTCAGGGTGGTAGCCGAATGAATGCGCAGGTCCCATAGCCGATGAGACCATCGACGCCATCCTTGAGCACTCCTTTCACGGGTATGTGGAGACATTGCAACCGGAACGGACATTCGTTCGCGCTGCGCCTAGCGCGTGAGCATACTGTTGCATCGCACGATGCGACAGTGGATTGGGGCGCTCGCGCAGACACGGCCGGCGGCAACCACAGCTGGCGCATGCCCGCCCCGGCCTAGCGGCCGCCCCGAGTGGCCGCGGTGGGGCTATTTGAGCTCCAAGATCGGCTCACCGGTCGGCGTCGCCTAATCATCCGACGGGCTTAACAAGGAGTCCTTTGACTACGGAC
>CAYNJD010000338.1:0-3683 GCA_964397355.1 uncultured Mycobacterium sp.
GCTACGGAAGCTGGAGCGATCGGCAGATCCTGATCTGCGGCGGCCCGGCGATGACGCGAGCCACCCGGTCCGAATTGATTGCCAAAGGCGCTCCTGCGCAACGTATCCAACACGACCCGCTGTCGGAGTGACCATGACCGAATTCGCACCCGTGGTATTGCGTGATCCGCCGCTGACGGCGACGTTCGTTCCGGGTGCCGGCATGATCGGCACGTCGCTGTCCGATGACGGCGTGGAGCTGCTCGGTCAGCGCAGGGGTTTGGCCGCCTACGTCTCCGATCACAAGACCATGGGCATCCCGCTGCTGTATCCGTGGGCGAATCGGTTGAGCGGCAACGGGTACCGGGTGGGTGACACCGAAGTCACACTCACCCCGGGCACCGGCGGGGTGCACGCCGACGGACACGGTTCCCCGATCCACGGCACGCTGGCCGGCGATCCGGGTTGGCGGGTCAGCGAACAGTCGGCGTCGACGCTGGCCGCGGAGCTGGACTTCGGTTCCCGGGCCGACCTGCTGGCGTCGTTCCCGTTCCCGCACCTGTTGAGCGTGGCGGTCACCCTGGCGGAGTGCACGCTGACGGTGCGCACCACGGTGTCCGCGACCACCGATACGCCCGTGCCGCTGTGCTTCGGGTACCACCCGTATCTGCTATTGCCCGACGTACCGCGGGCGCAGTGGCGCATCGAGACGCCGCCGATGCGTTCCCGGCTCGTCGACGACCGCGGCATCCCCACCGGGGCGACAAGCCTCCACTCGGCTAACGCCGAAACGCTGGGCGACAAGGTGTTTGACGACGGCTTCGATCAGGTGCCGGCCGGGGCGGTGTTCGCGGTCTCCGGCGGCGGCCGGCGCACCGAGGTGCGCTTCGAACAGGGGTATCCGGCCGCGCAGATCTACGCGCCGGCCACCGAGGACGTGATCTGCTTCGAACCGATGGCCGCACCCACCGATGCGCTTCGGCGCGGCGGCTATCGGGTGGCGCACCGGGGAGAGCCGGGCGTGGCCCAGTTCTCCATCAGGGTCAGCTGAGCACGGCGAGACGTCACTTGCGCGGTTGCCAGACCACCACTGCGGTGCTCTTGGGCACCACCGCGATCTCGCGACGCTGGTTGGCGCGCAGCATCTCCAGCTCGGCCGACATCTCCTTGACCCGCGACTGCAGCGCCTCTACCTGGTTGGTCAGCTCGATGATCCGCTTGATACCGGCCAGGTTGACGCCCTCGTCATGGGAGAGCCGCTGCACCTCGCGCAGCAGGTCGACATCGCGCTCCGAGTAACGGCGTCCACCGCCGGAGCTGCGGCGCGGGCTGACCAAACCGATCCGGTCGTAGGTCCGCAGTGTCTGGGCGTGCATGCCGGCCAACTCGGCGGCCACCGAGATCAAGAAGGTGCGGGAGTTCTTCTCCGACTTACTCATGACCGATTACCCGCCCATCCGGCCCGCGGGTCGAACCCGCTGGACCGTTCCGCGGCCGCGTACGCCTCGAGCGCATCCCGCGCCGAACCCTCCAGATTCGGCGGGACCGCGACCTTCACCGTGACCAGCAGGTCGCCGCTGCCGCCGCCGCGCTTGGGCACGCCGCGTCCGCGGACCCGCAGGATCCGGCCGTCCGCGGTTCCCTTGGGCACCCGCACCCCGACCTTGCCGTCCAACGTCGGCACCGACAGCGTGGTGCCCAACGCGAGTTCGGAGAAGCTGACCGGGATGGTGACCGTCAGGTCGTCGCCGTCGCGGCCGAAGACCTTGTCCGGGCGCACCCGCACGGTCACGTAGAGGTCGCCGGACGGCGCCCCGCGCAGCCCGGCCTCGCCCTGGCCCGCCAGCCGGATCCGTTGGCCGTCCTCGACACCCGGCGGAATCCGCACGTTGATGGTGCGGGTGCGGGCCGCCCGTCCGGTTCCCCGGCATTCCGAGCACGGGTGCTCGATGATCGACCCGCTGCCGCGGCAGTCGGTACACGGCTCGGAGAACCCGAAGGCGCCCTGGTTGCTGCTGATCACACCGGATCCGTTGCATGCCGTGCAGATCTTCGGACTCGTACCCGGCCGGGCGCCGCTGCCGTGGCAGTTGGTGCACGGTGCGGCACTGGTCAACCGCAGCGGCATCTCCACGCCCTTGGTGGCCTCCAGGAAACTCAACTCGGAGTCGGTCTCCAGGTCGTTGCCGCGCCGCGGCCGGCTGGGACGTTGCTGCGCGCCGCGTCCGAACAGCCCGCCGAAGAGGTCGCCGATGTTGGCACCGCCGGTCTGGCCGGCGGCACCGAACAGGTCGTTGAGGTTGAACTCGCCGCCGTCGGTGCCGGTGCTGAACCGGTCGAAGTTGCCGCCGCCGAAGCCACCGCCGCCGTTGAAGCGCCGACCGAAGCCACCACCGGCGAACAGCCGGCGGGTCTCGTCGTACTCCTTGCGCTTGGCCTCATCCGACAGCACGCTGTAGGCCTCGGAGACCGCCTTGAAGCGGTCCGCGGCGGCCGCGTTGTCCGGGTTCCGGTCCGGGTGCAACTCGGCCGCCAACTTGCGGTAGGCGCTCTTGATCTCTTTCTCGCTGGCATCGGAGGAGACGCCCAACTCCTTGTAGAAGTCCTTTTCGACCCATTCACGCTGAGCCATGCCGCGTCACCTCCTCTCCTGTCAATTCTCGTCGCCGGCTTCGTGGTCGGCCTTGTCGTTGTCCCCGTCAGTGTCCGGGACGGTGTCGACCACCCCGACCATGGCATGGCGCAACACGTGTTCACCCAGTTTGTAGCCCTGCCGCAGGACAGTACCGATCACCGGGTGGGTTCCGTCACCCTCGTGCTGGACCGCCTCGTGCAACAGCGGGTCGAACTCGTCGCCCTCGGCGCCGAACGCGGCCAGTCCCAGCCCGGTGAGAATGCCGGTCAGCTTGTCCGCCATCGCCTTCAGCGGCCCGGATTCGAGGTCGCCGTGGCTGCGGGCCCGGTCCAGGTCATCTAAGACACCGAGCAGCTCGGTCACCACCGCGGCCTTGGCCCGGTCGGCGACGCCCTGCTGGTCGCGCAGCGCCCGCTTGCGGTAGTTGGCGAAGTCCGCCTGTACCCGCTGCAGGTCGGCGGTCAGCTCGGCTACCTGGTCGACGTCGGCACCACCGGCGGCCGGTTCCTCCGGTGCCGGCCCGCTGGGGGCCGGCCCGGAGGAACTCGCGCGCACTTCACCGGTTTCGGGGTCGATGCGTCGCTTGTCGGTCACAGTGATCGTCTCCTGAGACGGTTCGTGTGAATCGCCTTCGCTCACTTGGTGTCTCCGTCGTCGACCACCTCGGCGTCAACGACATCGTCGGCACCGCCCGACGGCGCGCCCTCGCCCCCGGCGGCGGCCTGCTCGGCCTGAGTGGCCTCGTAGATCGCCTGGCCGAGCGCCTGCGACTCGACGCCGAGCTTCTCCATCGCGGACTTGATGGCGCCGATGTCGGTGCCCTCCAGCGCCTTCTTGGCCTCGCCGATCGCGGACTCAACCTTGGCCAGCGTGTCCTCGGGGACCTTGGAGCCGCCCTCGGCGTCCTTCTGCTCGGTGACGAACTTCTCGGTCTGGTAGACCAGCGACTCGGCCTGGTTGCGGACGTCGGCCTCTTCCCGGCGCTTGCGGTCCTCGTCGGCGTGAGCCTCGGCATCCTTGATCATCCGGTCGATCTCCTCCTGGGAAAGGCCGGAGCCCTCCTGGATCT
>CAYNJD010000339.1:0-3648 GCA_964397355.1 uncultured Mycobacterium sp.
CGTGCAGGCCGTCGCCGGACGGGTAGGGGAACATGTCCTGGACGAACATCTTGTCGGCGGGCACCGAGCCGTCCGCCGGCGCCAGCGAGCCGACCGGGTTGGCGACGTTGAAGGTGCCGGCCCGCTCCCAATGCTCCTGCCACGCGCCTTCGATGCGCCCGGCCAGCGCCGCGGTGTAGCGATGCCGGGGCGCGTCCTCGCCGGATCCGGGGGTGGTGGGGGCTTCGTTCACCTCAACAGGGTAAAGGGCGGGGTTTGCCGGGCCGCTCGCCACAGCTTGATATCGGTTGCGTTGCAGGCCGATGAGGGCTTTGTTCCAGGTCGGTTGCGGTACTGGCGGGCACCGCACCGGCTGGTTACCGTCGCTTCAAGGCCGGGGCCACCAGCTGCTCGGCCCGTCCCGGAAGGACCCCTGGAGATGACGAACACCGTCCGCCGCTGGCGGCTACTGGCCGGCTGTGCCGCTGTCACCGTGGCAGGCTTCGGCGGCCCGCTGGGGATTCCGGCCGCTGCCGCCGACCCGCTGCAGCCGACACCGCCCAACCCCTACGGTCCGGCCGCCCAACCCGCGGCGGTGCCGGTGACCGCACCGCTGCCGGCGGCGCCGAGGCCGGTGGCTCCCGGACCGGTGGCCCCGGGACCGGCCACCATACCGGGAGCCGCCCCCGCACCGGGCTCTCCGCTCGCCACCGCCCCGCCCAGCGCCCTGGTTCCGGCCACCTCCGGCACCTTGCGGGACTACTTCGCCGCCAAGCACGTGCAGTTGGAGCCGCAGCAGGCGGCGAACTTCACCGCGTTGAACATCACCCTGCCGATGCCGGTGGGCTGGACCCATGTGCCCGACCCCAACGTGCCCGATGCGTTCGCGGTGATCGCCGACCGGCGCAGCGGCGCGCTGTACACCCCCAACGCGCAGGTGGTGGTCTACCGCCTGGTCGGCCAGTTCGACCCGAAGGAGGCGATCACCCACGGGTTCGTCGACAGCCAGCAGCAGCTGGCCTGGCAGACCACCAACGCCTCGCTGGCCGACTTCAACGGCTTCCCCTCCTCGGTGATCGAGGGCACCTACCGGGACGCCGACATGACCCTCAACACCTCCCGGCGCCATGTGATCGTGCCGACGGACGACGCCGCCTATCTGGTGTCGCTGACGGTGACCACCGGTGCCGGCCGTGCCGTCGGCAACGCCCCGGCCACCGACGCGATCGTGAACGGGTTCCGCGTCGAGCGTCCCGGCGTCGCCCATCTGCCGGCCGCACCCGACCGGCCGGCGGCCCCCGCGCAGGCCCCCGCGCAGGCCCCGGCGCAGTCCCGGGCGGGCGCCGCGGGCTGAACACCGGGCTCGTATCCTTGAGCCCATGTTGATCATGGGTGTGTTGTGCCTGATCGCGGCGGTGGTGTCGCTGGTGTTCGGAGTGCGGACGCTGGCGCGGCCGCTCTCCGGCGACCCCGAGCAACTGGTGCTGCGCGCCGTCGCGCCCGCCCAGGTCGCCGTCGGGGTGATCCTGGCCGTGGGCGGCACGCTGGTGCTGGCCGGCCCGCCGGCGGTGGCGCTGCTGGCGCTGATCATCTCGATCACCGGCGCGCTGGGCATACTGGCCGCCGGCGCCTGGCAGGGCGCCCGCTTCGCGGCGCGCCAGTCCGCGGCGGCCGCACCGTCCGGTGGTTGCGGGTCGGGTTGCGGCTGCGGCGATAGTGCACCCGTCGAGGAGGTCGGCTGCGGCCCCGGCTGCGGTTGCGCGTCCAGCGCGCCGCCGGAGCCGGCGTCGGGTTGCGGCAGCGGATGCGGCTGCGGGTAGGCGCCGCGGGCCGTCGCTTCAGTTGCGGCTGATGTCGACCGGGTGGGTGGCCAGCAGCGCCGTCGGCCACGGCTGGCGTCGCAGCGCCCGGCCCCACAGGTCGACCCGGGGCGGCACCAGCACGTCCGACGGCAGCGCCGAGAGCACGATCCAGTCGTCGCGCTCGATCTCCCCCTCGAGCTGGCCGATGGTCCAGCCGGCGTAGCCGGCGAAGATCCGTACCCCCTCCACGTGGGGGGCGATGGTCTCCGGGTCGGCGTCCAGGTCGACCATCACCAGCCGGCCGTCGATGTGGCGCAGGCCCGGTGTGGCGGTGGGCTCGGACCCGACGCGCAGCAGGCCGACGCACAGCGCCGCGTCGCGTTTCACCGGACCGCCGATGAACATGGTCTTGGGCTTGGCGGCCAGGTCCGACCACTGCGGCAGCACGTTGTAGACGGCGGTCTCACTGGGGCGGTTGAGCACCACGCCCAGCGTGCCGCCGTCGTTGTGCTCGACCACGTAGATCACCGTGCGGCGGAACGTGGGTTCGAGCAGGTCGGTGTTGGCCAGGAGCAGTGTCCCGGCCCGTACCCGATGCGCAGCGGGCGCGACATAGTCCTCGGGGTCTTCGGGTTGCGCCACCCTCCCATCATGGCACCCGACCCGGCGATCGTGGGCGAGCTGTGCCGAACGTCGGCCGACCTCGATGATTTGTAGTCTGGTCAGGGGCCGGCGTCGCGCCGCCGCCCGCTTCCGGAAGTAGGTCTTTTGGTGGACACCCGCGCACCCGCAACGCTGTGGCGGTCGGCGCGCAGCCTGCCGGAGTTCTGGCGGCTGCTGGAACTGCGGGCCGCAAGTCAGTTCGGGGACGGTCTGTTTCAGGCCGGGTTGGCAGGCGCGCTGCTGTTCAACCCGGACCGGGCCGCCGCGCCGTGGGCGATCGCCGCGGCGTTCGCCGTGTTGTTCCTGCCCTACTCGGTGCTGGGACCGTTCGCCGGTGCGCTGCTGGACCGCTGGGACCGGCGGCTGGTGCTGGTGGTGGCCAACTGTGCCCGGCTGGTGCTGGTGCTCGGCATCGCCGCACTGCTGGCGTCGGGCGCCGGTGAGCTGCCGGTGCTGTGCGCGGCGCTGATCACCAACGGCTTCACCCGGTTCATCGCCTCCGGGCTCTCGGCCGCGCTGCCGCATGTGGTGCCGCGAGACCAGGTCGTGACGATGAACGCGCTGGCGATCGCCACCGGCGCGGTGGCGGCCTTCCTGGGCGCCAACTTCATGTTGCTGCCACGCTGGCTGGTGGGCTCCGATGACCGCGGCGCGGCGTCCATCATCGCGGCGGTGGCCATCCCGGTCGCGATCGCGCTGCTGCTCTCGTTGCGCTTCCCCGCGCACGTGCTGGGACCCGACGACACCAAGCGCGCCATCCACGGCTCGGTGCTCTACGCGGTGACCACCGGCTGGCTGCACGGCGCCCGCACGGTGCGGGCCCGGCCCACCGTGGCCGCCACGCTGTCCGGGCTGGCGGCGCATCGAATGGCGTTCGGCATCAACACCTTGCTGGTGCTGGTGATGGTGCGCCACGTCGGCGAGCACACGGTGTCCGGGTTGGGGACCACGGCGTTGTTCGTCGCCGCCGCCGGTGCCGGATCGTTTCTGGCCACCGTGCTGACCCCGCCGGCGGTGCACCGCTGGGGCCGCTACGCCACCGCCAACGGCGCGCTGGGTGCGGCCGCGGTGATACAACTGGCCGGCATCGGCCTGTACCTGCCGGTGCTGGTGCTGTGCGGGTTCCTGCTCGGGGTGGCCGGGCAGGTCGTCAAACTGTGCGCCGACACCGCCATGCAGATCGACGTCGACGACGCGCTGCGCG
>CAYNJD010000340.1:0-3642 GCA_964397355.1 uncultured Mycobacterium sp.
ACGAACGTCAGGTTGTCCAGGCCCTCCAGCGCACCGACGTGCAGCAGGCCGCGGCTTTCCGGCTCGTCCATCTCGCCGTCGCCCAGAAAACACCACACGTGCTGGTCGGAGGTGTCCTTGATGCCGCGGTCGTGCAGGTAGTGGTTGAACCGGGCCTGGTAGATGGCGTTCATCGGGCCCAGCCCCATCGACACGGTGGGGAACTCCCAGAAGTCGGGCATCAGCCGCGGGTGCGGGTAGGACGGCAGCCCCGGCGGGTGGCTGTGCTCCTGGCGGAAGCCGTCGAGCTGGTGGGCGCTCAGCCGGCCCTCGAGGAAGGCCCGCGCGTAGATGCCGGGGGAGGCGTGGCCCTGGATGAAGATCTGGTCGCCGCCGCCGGGGTGGTCCTTGCCGCGGAAGAAGTGATTGAACCCGACCTCATACAGCGACGCCGACGACGCGTAGGTGGAGATGTGGCCGCCCACGCCGACGCCCGGCCGCTGCGCGCGGTGCACCATCACCGCGGCGTTCCAGCGGATCCACGCCCGGTAGCGGCGCTCGACGTCCTCGTCGCCGGGGAACCAGGGCTCCAGTTCGGTCGGAATGGTGTTGACGTAGTCGGTCGAGGTGAGCGCGGGGATCGCCACGCGCTGTTCGCCGGCACGTTCCAGCAGCCGCAGCATCAGGTAGCGGGCGCGTGCCGAACCGGAACGGGCCAGCAGTTGGTCGAAGGACTCCAGCCACTCGGAGGTCTCTTCCGGGTCGATGTCGGGAAGATAGGACGCCACTCCCTCGCGGATCACCCGGACCCGGTCGGCTTCGCTTGTGCCGCTTGGTTTTTTGCCCAGATCGTGGTGCACGGCTTCGGTAGTCAACGCAGTACTCCTTGGTTCGGAGGTCAAGACGTGTCTCCCGGCTTGTGGCCAGAACGACACCGAACCGATCGCTTCGTCGGTCCTGTCTTTTCTATCCTGCCCCACCGGGCGCTCCGAGCGGCGGTGGGTGAGTGACGGGTGGGAGGGTTGATCTCGGCCTGACACCGCCTACGCGGTAACGTCTGACGATGTGCTGACCCGATGGCGGATGGTGCCGCGCGAGCGGGCGCGGCGACACGCCCGGCTTGGGGCGCTGGTGGCCGGTGGGGCCGCGGCGTTGGCGATGGGTGTCGTCGGCTGTACCAGCATCATCGGCGGCAGCCCGCAGGCGGACACCTCGGCGGCGCCGGCCTACCGCTCCTCGGTGTCGGCGTCGGTGTCGGCCTCCGAGGCGACATCGAGCATTCGCGAGACCCAGCGCCAGCAGTCGATGACGACCCAGGCGGTGCGCGGTGCCTGCGGCAGGTTCGCGTCGAGCAGCAGCGACGCCGTCGACACCGTGAACAAGTACGTCGAGGCGTTCAACAGCGGCGGGGACATCTCCGGAACCGCCGGTCCCGCCGTCGAGGCGCTCAACCACAGCGCCGACGAGGTGGCCGGGGCGGTCAACGACAAGCTGTCGAACGAGCTCAAGGACGCCTTCAACACCTATGTCGAGGCCGCGCGCGGCGTTGCGAACGCGATCTCGACCAAGGCGCCGGTGTCTGTCTACAACGCCCGCAAGGACGAACTCAACCGGGCCAGGGAGAAGGGGATCCAGCTGTGCAAGGCCTTCTGAACCCGCGGATCCCGTCGCGTCCGGTGATTCGCCCACAAGTGACTCGCGGTGCTGTGCAACGATGATTCCCAATACACGGCGCGCTGACGGTCGAAGGAGGTTACACGGTGGTCGCGGCGGATAACGCCCCGAACTTCGCCCGCAAGCTGGGCATCGGAAGCAACCAGTTGGTCCAGGAGTTCGGCTGGGACGAAGACGCCGACGACGATATCCGCGCCGACGTCGAAGAGGCCTGCGGCAGCGAACTGCTGGACGAAGACACCGATGAGGTGGTCGACGTCGTGCTGCTGTGGTGGCGCGACGGCGACGGAGACCTGGTGGACACCCTGATGGACGCGATCACCGCGCTCGCCGACGACGGCGTGATCTGGGTGTTGACGCCAAAGACCGGAAGGTCCGGTCACGTACAGCCCGCCGAGATCGCGGAGTCGGCGCCGACCGCCGGCCTGATGCCGACCTCGTCGGTCAATCTCGGCGACTGGAGTGCCAGTCGATTGGTTCAACCCAAATCAAGGATGGGAAAGCGTTGATGTTGGAAGTCGGTACCGAAGCCCCTGATTTCACCCTCAAGGACCAGGATCAGCAGCAGGTCACGCTGAGCGATTATCGCGGTGACAAGAACGTCCTGCTGGTGTTCTTCCCGTTGGCCTTCACCGGCATCTGCCAGGGTGAGCTGGATCAGCTGCGCGATCACCTGCCCAACTACGTCAACGATGACAGTGTGGCACTGGCGATCTCGGTGGGCCCGCCTCCCACCCACAAGGTCTGGGCCACCGAGAGCGGATTTTTGTTTCCGGTGCTCTCGGACTTCTGGCCGCACGGCGCGGTCAGCCAGTCGTTCGGGGTGTTCAACGACGAGACCGGCTTCTCCAACCGCGGCACGTTCGTCATCGACAAGTCCGGGATCATCCGGTTCGCCGAGATGAAGGCGCCCGGCGAGGCGCGCGACCAGCAGCTGTGGGTCGACGCGCTGGAGGCGTTGAAGAGCTAGGTTTTCCGCCGCGAGATTGCACTGACGCAGCCTTTTCACGACTTTTCGGCGCATCAGTGCAATCTCGCGGTTTTGGGTGTCCAGTGCCGGGGCGGGTAACCTGCCCGGGTTGGGGCGCGTAGCTCAGTGGTAGAGCTCTGGTTTTACACACCAGCGGTCGGCGGTTCGATACCGTCCGCGCCCACCAGGGTTGATACGGCCGCAGACATTCACGGCCGATCGATCCCCGTGGCGCCGAGCGGCAATGGGCGAGCGCTCAGTGCGAATGAGCGTGGCCGGCATGCTCCAGGCCCACCTGATGCACGTGCGGATGGCTGTGCACGGTCCCGTCTTCGTGAGCGTGCTCGTGTTCGTGGTCGACATGGTCGTGCTCATGGGTGTCGTGCACGTGGGTGTGCGTCTGGTCGCCGTGGGTGTGCTCATGCGCATGCGGCGCGTCGTGGCTGTGATCGTGGTGCGACATGGGGGCTCATCTCCCTTGTTCGATGGCACGCTGCCTCAATTCGGGCAACGCCTCTCCGGCAGTAGCCGGGGACTTCTGGGCGGCGCGGTGATGCGGCGGCACCCCGGGGCCGGCATGCTCAGCGTTGAAGACGGCGTCGGTGACCAGCTGGCAGACGTGCTCGTTCTCCATGCTGTAGAAGATGGTGGTGCCCTCTCGCCGGGTGCGCACCAGCCGAGCCATCCGCAGCTTCGCCAGGTGTTGCGACACCGACGGCGCCGGCTTGCCGACGTGCTCGGCGAGTTCGTTGACGGAGAGCTCGCGGCTGGTGAGCGCCCACAGCACCTGCACCCGGGTGGCGTCGGCCAACATCCGGAACACCTCGACGATCAGGCCGACCTGGTCGTCGGGCAGCCGTTCCGTTGCTCCAGTATCTGCATGCATACGCAAATAATAAGTCTTGGGCGTGGTGGGATGTCAACACCGCGGCTCATCCACCGGGGCGCTAATCTCCAGCGGCAAGCCGTCAGCGCACCAGCGGAGGTAGCCCGATGTCGACGCAGTCCATGCGCCAGCC
>CAYNJD010000341.1:0-3635 GCA_964397355.1 uncultured Mycobacterium sp.
GGTGGTGCAGCAGCGCGTCGACGGCCTCCTTGTCGCCGTGGACCACCTGCAGCACCCCGGGCGGCAGGCCGGCCTCGACGAACAGCTCTGCCAGCCGCACCGGCACCGAGGGGTCACGTTCGCTGGGCTTGAGGATGAAGGCGTTGCCGCAGGCCAGCGCCGGGCCGGCCTGCCACAGCGGGATCATCGCCGGGAAGTTGAACGGGGTGATCCCGGCGACCACGCCCAGCGGCTGACGCAGCGAGAAGACGTCGATGCCAGGCCCGGCGCCCTCGGTGTGCTCACCCTTGAGCAGGTGCGGGATGCCGACGCAGAACTCGATGACCTCGATGCCGCGCTGAATGTCGCCGCGCGCGTCGTCGAGGGTCTTGCCGTGCTCGCGGGAGAGCAGCTCGGCCAGCTCGTCGGCGTTTGCGTTGACCAGCTCGATGAAGCGCATCATCACCCGGGCCCGGCGCTGCGGGTTCTGGGCGGCCCAGCCGCGCTGGGCCGCCGCGGCCGAGGCGACGGCGGCGTCGACGTCGGTGGTGTTGGCCAGCGGCAGCGTCGCCTGCACCTGGCCGGTGTTGGGGTCGAAGACATCAGTGGTGCGCGGCGATTCGCCGGTGGTGCGGCGGCCGTCGATGAAGTGCGGGATCTGGGTGGTCATGACCGCCAGAATACTAGGACATCCTAGTAAATGCGAGTGGGGGTCGACTGTGCCGATTCGGGTGGTGCGCAACCGCCCGGCGTGCGAATTCGCACGGTCGCCGAGGCGGGGGCGCTAGCCGGCTTCCCAGGCGGGCAGCAGCCCGGCGGCCCGGATCTCGGCCAGTGACGGCGCATCGCGGTCCCGCTCGGAGAGCACCAGCGGATGATCGGCCGGCCAGTCGATGCCGATCGCCGGGTCGGTGGCGCAGATGGTGTGCTCGCGCTGCGGGTCGTAGCCGGCCGAACACAGATACATCACCGTCGAATCATCTTGCAGCGCAAGGAATCCGTGAGCCAGACCGGCGGCGAGGTACACCGACCGGCGGTTCCGGTCGTCCAGCAGCACGCCGTCCCACCGGCCGTATGTCGGTGAGCCCACCCGGATGTCGACGACGACATCGAAGACCGACCCGGACACGCAGGTGACGTATTTGGCCTGCCCCGGCGGCAGCTGGGCGAAGTGCAGGCCGCGCAGCACCCCGGCGCTCGACACCGAGCAGTTGGCCTGCCGCAGGTCGAAGCGGTGCCCGGCGAACTCGGTGAACTCACGGTCGGTGAACCACTCGAAGAACACGCCGCGGTTATCGGCGTGCTGGATCGGGGTGAGCTCCCATGCCCCCGGGACGGCCAGTTCGCGAAACGCCATCTCAGCGACCCAGCTCGGCGTAGCGTGCTTCGGCGGCGTCTTTCAGTGGTGCCCACCAGGATTCGTTGGCGCGGTACCAGTCGATGGTGGCGCGCAGACCGGCCTCGAAGTCAGTGTGCTCTGGTTCCCAGTCCAGTTCGTCGCGCAGTGCTGACGGGTCGATCGCGTAGCGCAGGTCATGGCCGGGCCGGTCGGCGACGTGATCGAAGTCGTCGGGATCGTGGCCCATCAACCGCAGAATCGACTGCAGCACACTGCGATTGTCGCGTTCGCCGTCCGCGCCGATCAGGTAGGTACGGCCGGGGTGGCCGCCGGCCATGATCTGCCGGACCGCGGCGTTGTGGTCGTCGACGTGAATCCAGTCGCGCACGTTGGCCCCGCTGCCGTACAGCTTGGCCCGGCGCCCGGTCAGCAGGTTGGTGATCTGGCGCGGAATGAACTTCTCCACGTGCTGGTAGGGCCCGTAGTTGTTGGAGCAGTTCGAGATCGTGGCGTGGACCCCGTAGGACCGCACCCAGGACCGCACCAGCAGGTCGGCGGCGGCCTTGGTCGACGAGTACGGGCTGGACGGGTGATACGGGCTGGTCTCGGTGAACCGTCGCGGATCATCGAGGGCCAGCTCACCGTAGACCTCGTCGGTGGAGACGTGGTGCAGCCGCACGCGATGGGCGCGCACCGCCTCCAGCACGGTGAAGGTGCCGATCACGTTGGAGCGCAGGAACGGCTCCGGATCGGCCAGCGCGTTGTCGACGTGGGTTTCGGCGGCGAAGTGCACCACCGCGTCGGTGTCCGGATCCAGCTCGGCGACCAGCTGCGCCACCAGCGCGGTGTCGGTGATGTCGCCTTCCACCAGCCGGATGTCACCGGAGACATCGGCCAGTGCCTCGCGGCTGCCGGCGTAGGTCAGCGCGTCGAGCACCGTCACCGCGGTGCCCGGGTGTTTCGCCAGCGTGCTGTGCACGAAGTTGGCGCCGATGAATCCGGCGCCACCGGTGACCAGCAGACGCATGGGGCAACCTTAACCGGGACGACGTCGCACCCGTCAGTGGGAAATACACGACGCTGCGCCAGCGCGTCGCGTCGTGAGATTCCGCCTCGGGCGAGGTCTCAGCCCCGGGGTGTCAACCCCAACGGCCCGGCCAGCTCGGTCAGCGTCGGCAGTAACTGCTTCCAGCCGCCCAGCACCTGGAGGGTCACCTGATCGGCGCCGGCCGCCAGATGCTCGCCCAACCGGGCGGCGATGTCCTCGGCACTGCCGTGGGCCACCACCGCGTCGATCAACCGGTCGCTGCCCGGCGGGCGCACGTCGCGGTCGCCGAAGCCCAGCCGCCGCCAATTGTTGACGTAGTTCGACAGCCGCAGATAGAAGCCGACCGCGTCGCGACCGGCTTCGCGGGCCGCGGCGGCGTCCGTCGAGAGCACCACCTTGTGCTCCGGCGCCAAGAACACCGTCCGGCCGACCAGTTCGCGGGCGGTCGCGGTGTGCTCGGGGGTGGTCAGATAGGGGTGCGCCCCGGCGCTGCGTTCGGCGGCCAACTGCAGCACCTTGGGCCCCAGCGCGGCCAGCACCCGGCGGCTGGTCGGCACGCCGGCGGTGTCGAGGGCGTCGAGGTAGTCCACCAGCGCCTGATACGGACTGCGGTACTCGGCGGTGGCTTCGGGGTGCCCGACACCGATGCCCAGCAGGAACCGGTTGGGGTGGGCGGCCTCGATCCGGTGAAACGACTCCGCGACCTGTGCCGCCGGTGCCGACCAGACGTTGACGATGCCCGTCGCCACCTGCAGCGTCGACGTGGCCGCCAGCAGCGGTTCGACGAAGGAGAGGTCGGCGGCCGGCGAGCCGCCCACCCAGATCGCGCCGTAGCCCAGCCGTTCGATCTCGGCAGCCTGCTCGGGTGTGGGGGAGCCGCCGGTCCAGACCCCGTAGCGGCCCAACTCGGGTTTGAGTGACAGTCCTTCGGTCATGTACGTCCCATCGGGTGCTCGACGGCGGAAGGTGCCGTCGGCTCCAGTCTCTCACTGCCGACGATTTTGGCACCCGGCTCTCCAACGGGTATCGTGGGTCGGCGGTGCGGCGTCCGCATCGGCTCTTGCGTGCCCAGTCTGAGATTCTTGGCGATCTACCTGGAATTTCCTGCCACCGGCCCACGTTTTGTAGTCGTAGTCGATGCTGCGCCGCGGCGGGCGCATGCACACCCAACAGGTAAGCCAGACACGGAGGATCGCCGGAGAGTAATGGCCAAGAAAGACGGTGCCATCGAGGTCGAGGGTCGAGTGGTCGAGCCACTGCCCAATGCGA
>CAYNJD010000342.1:0-3632 GCA_964397355.1 uncultured Mycobacterium sp.
GGCTGGGTATCGACGGCGCGCATGCAGAGCCGGATCCGTTGCGCGTGACGACGATTCGTCGGCGCAGGCTGGCGGGCCTGACCGTCGGGCAGCTGAGATTCCGTCATGATCCCCGGCTACCGCCGTCGTTGGCGGAGTTCGGGGGCCCGGCCACGGCCGCCGTCCAGGTCTGCCGCCACGACGACGGGCCACGGCCCTGGCTGGTCTGGGTGCACGGCGCCGGTCAGGGCAACTGGTCGGATCTGCTGGTGGCGAGGGTGCAGCGGCTGCACAGCATGGGCTTCAACATCGCGTTGCCGGTACAGCCCGGCCACGGCGCGCGCCGCCGCGCCTGGCCGCCCTACCCCGGACATGATCCGCTGGCCAATATCGCCGGGATGATGCGTGCGATCTCCGAAGTCCGCGCGGTGGTGCGGTGGGTGGCGCCGCAGGCCACCGCCGTGACGGTGGCCGGTGTGTCGTTGGGAAGTCCGGTCGCCGCGCTGGTGTCACACCTGGAGGGCGACGTCGACGCCGTCGCGGTCTACACCCCGATCGCCGGGCTCAACTCGATGATCGCGCACCATCTGTGGCGATGGGGACCGGCGGGGCTCTCGGTTGCCGACGCATTGCGCTCCGAGACCGCGGCGGCATTGATGTCGGTGGTCGATCTGCTGGCCACCAATCCGGTCCCGGCTGCCGATCGCCGGTTGATCGTGGCGGCGCGGCATGACCAGATGGCATATCCCGAACCCGCTGTGGCCCTGCATGATCGGTGGGGCGGCCGGCTGTTCTGGCACGACGGCGGCCACGCCGGACATATCCTTTCGCGGCGGGTGCAGGCGGAGACGGAACGGTTCCTGTCGCAGATCGGAGGTAGCCGATGACGGCGCTGGCGATACCTTCTGGCATCGATGGTGTGACGCCGGAGTGGCTGACCGCTGCGCTGCGGGCCTGCGACAGCATCGCGGACACCGCGACCGTCACCGGGGTCAGTGCTGAGCGGATCGCCGAGGACACCGGCTTCTCGGCTTTGTTGTACCGGCTCCGGGTCACCGGTAGCGAGGGGCTGCCGGCGAGTCTGATCGTCAAACTGCCCGCCCAGTCGGAGGCCAGGGGTGCCATGGACATGCTGGGCGGCTACCAACGCGAAGTGTCGTTCTACCAGTCGGTGGCGGGCAGGGCACCGCTGCAGACACCCCGGGTTTACGCCGCGCTGATCGCCGGCGCGGATTTCGTGCTCGTGATGGAGGATCTGGCCGACTGGGTCAATGCCGATCACCTCGCCGGGCTGTCGATGCGGCAGGCACGAGTGGCCATCCGGCAGTTGGCCGGATTGCATGCCTGGTCGGCTACCACCGCCGACTCCGATGCGCTTGATGCCTTTCCCGGCCTCGACACGCCGGTGGTTCGTGAGCTACTGGTCGCGGCTTTCGGCATCGGGTGGCGGACCTACCGCGACAAGTCTCCGCTGCCGGTGCCCGGGCCGGTGGAGCGATACGCCGAGCGGTTCACCGAGTTCGCCCCGCAGGCCTTGTCGGCGTTGACCGAACGCCGGATGCTGCTGCACGGAGATATCCGGGCCGACAACATGTTTTTCAATGGGGACGCACTGAAGGTCGTCGACTTTCAGTTCGCCTCGCTGGGCTGCGGTGTCGCCGACATCGCATATCTCGTCAGCCAGGGGCTGCCGGCCCAGGCGCGCCGGGGGCACGACGAAGGAATGGTCCGCGCCTACCTGTCCGGGCTCGCCGCGCACGGCGTCACCGACTACGGCTTCGCTGAGGCGTGGCGACACTACCGGATGGCAGTCGCCTATCTGTTGCTGTTTCCCGTCCTCGCCCTGATCGGCTGGGACACGATGCCGCAACGTTCCCGCGACCTGTGCCTCACGTTGACCGACCGGGCGGTGGCGACCATCGACGACATCGATGCGATCGAGGTGTTCGCGTGAGCAGCGGGATCCGCAGTGCCCGTGAGGTGGTGGAGCTGTACAACCTGGTGGTCTGGAACGAGCGCGATTTCGCACTCGCCGACGAATTGATCGGCGACTTCGTGGTGCGACACGAGGTGGGTGAAGCGCATACGCTCACCCATGACCAGGCTGTTCAGCGCGTGGTGGATCACTGGAAGCTGTTCGACAAGCTGCGCTTCGAACTCAACCTCGTCGTCGCCGGCGACGATGGCGAACACGTTGCCATCGTGTATCAATCCCCGATGACCCTGACCGACGGGACCGAGATGACCGTCAGCAGTATGGAGGTTTTCCGCGTGGTCGACGGCAAAATCACCGAGGTATGGAATTGCGGCTACAAGCAAGGGGTTTGGGCATGACCGACCGGGTACTCGACGAACTGGGCTACTACCTGCTGGCCGGGGCGGGCGGCGAAGGCCCGGCCACGCTGATGGACGAGGCGCGCCGTGGCGAGGAACTCGGTTTCGGCACCGCATTCATCTCCGAGCGCTGGAACGTCAAGGAAGCGTCATCGCTGGCTGGGGCGGCGTGCGCGGTCACCAGCCGGATGCGGATCGCGACCGCCGCAACCAATCACAACACCCGTCATCCGCTGATCACCGCGTCGTGGGCGACGACGTTGCACCGGCTGTCCGGTGGGCGATTCACCCTGGGACTGGGTCGCGGGGTGGCCGCCATGTACGCCGCGTTCGCCATCCCGGCCGTCACCACCGCGCAACTGGAGGACTTCGCGCAGGTGATGCGTCGACTGTGGCGCGGCGAGGTCATCTTCAACCATGACGGGCCCATCGGGCGCTACCAGGTGCTGTTCTTAGACCCCGACTTCGACGAGGACATCCGGCTGGCATTGGTGGCATTCGGCCCCAACACGCTGGCGCTGGGGGGCCGGCTGTTCGACGACGTCATCCTGCACACCTACTTCACTCCCGAAACCCTGCGGCGCTGCGTGAAAACGGTCAAGGATGCCGCCGAGCGGGCCGGCCGCGACCCGGACGCGGTGCGGGTGTGGTCGTGTTTTGCCACCGTCGGTGATCACCTGCCCGAAAAGCTGCGGCTGAAGAAGACCGTCGGCCGGCTGGCGACCTATCTACAGGGCTACGGCGATCTGATGGTGCGCACCAACGGTTGGGATCCCGCTGTGCTGCAACGTTTCCGGGAGGATCCGGTGGTGACCTCGATCGCCGGCGGCATCGACCACAAGGCCACCGCCGATCAGCTCGAGCACATCGCGACGCTGATCCCCGACGAATGGCTGGAGCCGGCGGCAACGGGTTCGGCGCGGCAGTGCGCTGACCGCGTCCGGGCGGAGTTCGGCTACGGCGCCGACGCGGTGATCATGCACGGCGCCACTCCCGACGAATTGGAGCCGGTCGTCACCGCTTACCGCGAGCTGGTGAACTGAAGTCGTTGCGCAGCAGCCATCAGCCCAGGCCGCCGCGGATGGCGTCGAATGCGTCGCCGAGGGCGTCCGGCAGCGCCAGCGACTCGTCGCTCAGCCAGCGTTCGTAGGCGCTCAACGCCACCCCGAGCATGGTCCAGGCGAATGTCTGGGGCATCAGATCCGTCGGCTTCATCCCGACCCGCCGCGCCACGAATTCCGCGATGACACTGCGCCAGCCCGCATACATCGTCATCGAGTAGGCCTGCAGCTCGTCGGTCTGCAGGATCACCCGCATCC
>CAYNJD010000343.1:0-1153 GCA_964397355.1 uncultured Mycobacterium sp.
GACGCGGCCACGCGAGGGCTTCTCGTTATTCGCCCGGCTCACTTCCCCGGGCTTGTGGTGGTCTCGCTCCGAGGGGCTCGGGTTGAACCGACTCGGTGCCTGGCTGAACGAGGACCGGCGATCGGCGCCGCATCACATATCGCGACCGTCGCACTCGCCTAAGCCTTCATTCGGGTGTCGGACACCGGTCCGGTGACGTTCACCCGTTGGCAAGTATCCCACACAACCCGAGGGAGCCGAGCGAAAGGCGATAACTGCGACGTCAGGCCAGTGTCATGGGAGACGCCGACGCCGATGGCTTCAAGTCGGGGAACCACAGCGCGATCTCGCGCTCGGCCGACTCCGGCGAGTCGGAGCCGTGCACCAGGTTGAACTGGGTCTCCAGCCCGAAGTCGCCGCGGATGGTGCCCGGGGTGGCCTTGGCCACCGGATCGGTACCGCCGGCGAGCTGCCGGAACGCCTCGATCGCCCGCGGCCCCTCCACCACGGCGGCGACCACCGGGCCGGAGGTGATGAAGTCCAGCAGAGACGCGAAGAAGGCCTTGCCCTCGTGTTCGCCGTAGTGCTGCCGGGCCACGGCCTGCTGCACCGGCCGCAGTTCCAGCGCCGCCAGCGTCAGGCCTTTCTTCTCGATCCGGCTGATGATCTCGCCCACCAGCCGACGGTTGACACCGTCCGGCTTGATCAGCACCAAAGTCCGCTCAGTCACGTAGCGCCGCTCCTCCTCATCGCTGGCGTCCCCCTCGCCGCTGGGCGGCTGGGGGGCGCCCCCACCGCATCGTCGCCAGCGGCACGGGCGTCAGCGTACCGAATCACCGCGCTGTGATGAGCGGCGCAACACCTCGGCGCGGAAGTAGGCGATCAGCGCCCACACCGCGGTGAACACCAGACCCATCACGCCCACGCCGGGATAGACCACGAAGCCCGCGACCAGCACCAGCTGCAGCGCCAGGTTCGCCCAGATCGCCCAGGGCCGGCCCTGGATGCCGGTGAACAGCAGCAGCACCAGCGCCAGGCCGAGCAGGTATGCCAGCGATCCGGGTGTCAGTCCGCCGCCCACAACGCTGACCACCGGCAGTGCCAGCAGCACCACGATCGCCTCGAGGATCAGCGTCGCGGCCATCACGCCACGGAAACCCCGCCACGGGTCGGG
>CAYNJD010000343.1:1253-3607 GCA_964397355.1 uncultured Mycobacterium sp.
CGGTCATGCCGGATCCTTCCCGAACAGGGTGCGGGCGGCCCCGGCGGTGACCACCGAGCCGGTGATCACGATGCCGGTCCCCGATGTTTCGCCGTCGGAGTCGTACTCGTCGACCAGCGCGGTGGCGGTGTCGATGGCGTCCTCGAGTGTCTCGGTGGTGATCACCCGGTCCTCGCCGAACCAGCGCAACGCCACCGCGGTCAGCGCCTCGATATCCAGCGCCCGTGGAGAACCGTTGTGGGTCACCACGATCCGATCGAACACCGGTTCCAGCGCGGCCAGGATGCCGTCGGCGTCCTTGTCGCCCAGCACGCTGACCACCCCGACCAGGAACCGGAAGCCGAACTCCTCGGTCAGCGCTTGGGCCAGCGCCGCCGCGCCGGCCGGGTTGTGCGCGGCGTCGACGAACACCGTCGGAGAGCTGCGCATCCGTTCCAGCCGTCCCGGGCTGCGCACCGCCGCGAAGCCGGCCCGAATCGCGTCGACATCGAGCTGACGCTCCGCGCCGGCACCGAAGAACGCCTCCACGGCGGCCAACGCCACCACCGCGTTGCGCGCCTGGTGCTCCCCGTGCAGCGGCAGAAAGACCTCCGAGTACACCCCGCCCAGGCCCTGCAGCTCCAGCAGCTGACCGCCGATCGCGAGCCGGCGGTCCAGCACCGCGAACTCCGAGTTCTCCCGGGCCACCGCGGCGTCGGCGCGCACCGACTGCGCCAGCAGCACCTCCATGACCTCCGGCGCCTGGCGGGCGATCACCGCCACCGTGTCGGTGAGTTCGTCGGTGGAGCGGTGGATGATGCCGGCCTTCTCCTGCGCGATCCCGGCGAGGTCGCCGCCGAGATAGTCGACGTGGTCGATGCCGATCGGGGTGATGACGGCGACCGGCGCGTTGACCACGTTGGTGGCGTCCCAGCGCCCGCCCATGCCGACCTCCACGACGGCGACGTCGATCGGGGCGTCGGCGAAGGCCGCGAACGCCATGCCGGTGAGCACCTCGAACTTGCTCATCGCCGGCCCGCCGTCGGCCTGCGAGGAGGCGTCTACCATCTGCACGAACGGCTCGATCTCGCGGTAGGTGTCCACATATTTGGCCGGGCTGACCGGGACGCCGTCGATGGCGATGCGCTCCACCGCGGACTGCAGGTGCGGACTGGTGGTACGCCCGGTCCGCCGATGCAGCGCGGTCAGCAGCGCGTCGATCATCCGCACCACCGAGGTCTTGCCGTTGGTGCCCGCCACATGGATCGACGGATAGCCGCGCTGCGGGGATCCGAGCAACTCCATCAGCGCGTTGATCCGGGTCAGGCTCGGTTCGATCTTGGTTTCACCCCACCGCTGGTCGAGCAGATGCTCGACCTGGAGCAGCGCCGCGATCTCGTCGGGGGTCGGCTCGACGGCGCCGACCGGGTCTTCGGTCATGCCAGGCCCGCGAGCCGCGAGGTTATCCGGTCCACCTCGTCGCGGGCCAGCTGCTGACGGGCCCGGATCTTGTCGACCACCGCTTCGGGCGCCTTGGCCAAAAACGCCTCGTTGCCGAGCTTGGCGGCGGTGGCGGTGAGTTCCTTCTCCGCTGCCGCCAGATCCTTTTCCAGGCGGCGTCGTTCGGCGGCGACGTCGACGGTGCCGGAGGTGTCCAGTTCCACCACCACGGTGCCCGAACTCAACCGCACCTCCACGGTGGCCGACGGCGAGAAATCCGCTCCCGGCTCGGTCAGCCAGGCCTGCGAGGTCAACGCGGTCACCTGGGTGGCCAGGTCGGCGTCGTCGATGCCACCCAGCCGGGCCGGAACCTTCTGCCGGTCCCGCAGGCCCTGATCGCTGCGGAACCGCCGCACCTCGGTCACCAGCTTCTGCATATCGGCGATCCGTTGCGCGGCAACCGGGTCCAAGCTCACACCGGACGGCTCCGGCCAGTCGGCGATCACCAGCGACTCGGCTCCGGTGAGCTCCCGCCACAGCGTTTCGGTGACGAACGGGATCACCGGGTGCAGCAGTCGCAGCAGCGTGTCGAGCACCGCGGCCAACACCGCGGTGGTATGTGAAAGTCCTTCACCGAGCTGGGTTTTGGCCAGCTCGACGTACCAGTCGCAGAACTCGTCCCAGGCGAAGTGATACAGCGCCTCGCAGGCCCGGCCGAACTCGTAACCGTCGAAGGACGAATCCACTTCGGCGCGCACCAGTTCCAGCCGTCCCAGAATCCACCGGTCGGCGTCGGTCAGGTCGTCGTGCGCCGGCAGCGGCGCCGGCCGGGCGCCGTTGAGCAGCGCGAACCGGGTGGCGTTGAACAGCTTGGTGACGAAGTTGCGCGAAGCGCGGGCATGGTCCTCGCCGATCGACAGGTCGCCACCGGGGCT
>CAYNJD010000344.1:0-1382 GCA_964397355.1 uncultured Mycobacterium sp.
ACGGCGGCAACGGCGGTGCGGGTTTCAGCCCGGCCAGTGCCGCTGACAACGGCGGAAACGGCGGCGACGGCGGTAAGGGCGGCGACGCCGGCTCGATCGGCACCGGCGGTAAGGGCGGCGACGGCGGCGACGGTGCGACCGGGCAGGCCGGAAACAACGCCACCACCGCCGGCGCATCCGGCACGGCCGGACACACCGGTGGCGCCGGCGGTAACGGCGGGGCCGGCGGTAACGGCGGTTCGATCTCCGGCGCGGCCGGCGACGGCGGTGATGGCGGTCAAGGCGGCACCGGCGGCAGCGGCGGCAACGGCCAGAACGGCACTACCGGCGTCAGCGCCACCGAGGGCACCGGGGTCACCGGCGGCAAGGGCGGCAACGGCGGCAACGGGGCCATCGGCGGCACCGGCGGTCAGGGCGGCAACGGCGGGGCCGGCGGCACCGCCGCCGACGGCAGCACCGGCAATCACGGGGCCGGTGGCCGCGGCGGCGATGGCGGCCAGGGCGGCAACGCCGGCAACGGCGGCACCGGTGGCAATGGCGCCGGCGGCGGCACCAACTCGGTCGCCGGATCCGGCGGACTCGGCGGCAACGGCGGAAACCGCGGTGCCGGCGGGGCGGGCGGCACCGGCGGCGACAGCGGCAACGGCCAACACGCCTCGAGCGGTGCCACCGGCGCGATCGGAGCCGGCGGCGGCAACGGCGGCAACGGCGGCAACGGCGGCCACGGCGAGGGACTGGTCAACGGCGCCCCGCAACTCGGCGGTATCGGCGGCAGGGGCGGCGACGCCGGCACCTACGGCAACGGCGGGACCGGCGGTGCCGGCGGCAACGGTGCGGACGGAATCGCGGGCTACACGCCCCCGAACGGTCAGGCGGCCGCCGGCGGCACCGGTGGGAACGGCGCGAACGGCACCCAGGCCGGCCAGGCCGGCGGCAACGGCGGTACCGGCTCGCACGACTCCTGCGCGCTCTTCTTCGGCTGCGGCGACATCGAGGGCGGCGACGGCGGCAACGGCGGCAACGGCGGGCAGGGCGGCGACGGCGGCAACGGCGGTACCGGCGGCGGCGCCAAGGCCGAGACCGGCGGCACCCGCGGCTACGCCTACGGCGGTGACGGCGGTGACGGCGGTAACGGCGGCAACGGTGCGGACGGCATGGCCGGGGCTGCCGGTGGAGCCGGCGGAGCCGGCGGCAAGGGCGGCTCGATCGTCGGCAACGGCGGTGACGGCGGCGCCGGTGGCCTCGGCGGTAACGGCGGTGCCGGCGAGAAGGGCGGCGACGGCGGTAACGGCGGCGGCGGCGGTGCCGGCGAGAACTACCAGGGCACCGGCTACGCCAAGGGCGGCGACGGCGGTGACGGCGGCGACGGCGGCACGGGTGGC
>CAYNJD010000344.1:1482-3586 GCA_964397355.1 uncultured Mycobacterium sp.
CGGCTACGCCAAGGGCGGCGACGGCGGTGACGGCGGCGACGGCGGCACGGGTGGCAACGGCGGCGCGGGCGGTAACGGCGGCGTCGGTGGCACCGCGGGCGCCGCGCAAGGTATCGGCACCTCCGGAAACAACGGTGCCGGCGGCGCCGGCGGCACCGGCGGTGCGGCCGGTGAAGGCGGCGACGGCGGTGCACGTGGCGCGGCCGGACCGGCCGACGCGGGCGGTGCCGTCAGCGCGGACCCGGGCGCCCCGGGGCAGGCCGGCAGTGCCGGCGACGCAGGCACGAAGGGCGCCGACGGTGTGCACGGCTAAACCCCGTGCCGCCGCCGGTCAGCCCCCGGCGTCACACCCGACCAACTGATCCCGAACCAGAAGAGAGGTTCATCCCCATGGCTCGTAAGCGCCGCAACTCAGCGCTCCACTTCAACCGCGGCAGCGGGACCCGCCGTGCGGTCGGTGCTGCCGGAGCGGTCAGTGCGTTCCTGGCGTTCGGGATGGCGCCGCAGGCCCACGCCGACTTCGGTTTCGAGGATCTGCTGGACCCCGACGCGTGGGCGTCGCTGTTCGACGACGGCAACTGGGATGGCGACCTCGACTGGGATCAGCTGTTCGCCGGCGACGCGGTGACCAACGCGCTGACCGCCGCCTACGACCCCGGCTCTGCGGCAGCCACTTTCGGTGATCCGCTGGGTATTACCGGGCTGTTGGATCAGTGGATCTACGAGCCGTTGCATGACGGGATGGTGGCGTGGATCAACGACCCGCTGATCGGTAAGCCGGTTGACGACTTCATCAACACCTGGTTCGGGTTCGGCACGATCATCATCGGCAACGGTGCCGATGGCACCGAGCTGAATCCCGATGGCGGAGACGCGGGTTGGCTCTTCGGTGATGGCGGGGCCGGCTATGACGGCTCGCTGACCGGAGTCGCCGGCGGTGACGGCGGCGCGGCCGGGATCTTCGGCAATGGCGGTGCCGGCGGTGACGGCGGTGCCGGCTTCGACGGCGGCACCGGTGGCGCCGGCGGTTCCTGGATCGGTGTGGGTGGTGCCGGCGGGGCCGGTGGCATCGGCGGCAATGGCGGCGACGGCGGTATCGGGCAGGGCTGGTTGTTCGGCCTCGGCGGCGTCGGCGGCGTGGGCGGTGACGGCGTGCTGGGCACCGCCGGTGCGGCGGGTGTGGTCGGTGTCGACGGCGGCAATGGTGGCATCGGGAGCAATGGTGGTGCCGGCGGCAACGGTGGTGCCGGCGGCGCGTCGAAGGCGTTGGTGTTCGGTGCCGGCGGCCGTGGTGGCGCCGCGGGTTCGGGTGGCGCCGGTGGCGTCGGCGGTTCCGGTGCCGACGGTGACGACGGCGCCGACGGCGCAGCCGGTTCGTTCGCTGATGGCGGTTCCGGCGATGGCCAGGACGGCACCGCGGGCAGCGACGGTGGCAATGGCGGTGCGGGCGGCAACGGTGGCGCCGCCGGTATCGCCGGTGCCGGCGGTGTCACGAATTCGTGGTTCGGCACCGACGGGACTACCGGTGCCGCCGGGCAGACCGGTGATGGCGGCAACGGCGGCGCCGGAGGCGCGGCCGGTATCGGCGGCAATGGTGGCGCCGGGGCGCACGGCACCGCCGCGCACGCCGACGGCGGCAACGGCGGTCATGGCGGTGACAGTGGCACCGCCGGTGCCGGGGGTGCCGGCGGCAGCGGCGGCACCGAGGGCGCGGTAGGTGCCGACGGAGCCGCGGCGATCGGGGCCAGCAACGGCGGCCGCGGCGGCGATGGTTACGACGCGGCCTCCGACCCGAACGCCGCGCCCGGCACGGCGGGTGGCAACGGTGGCGTCGGCGGTGATGCCGGCGCCCACGGTGTCGGCGGCGTCGGCGGCAACGGCGGCGGTGGTGCTGCCGGTGAGGATGGCGTCAGCAGCACCACCGCCGGTGTCGATGGCACCGACGGCGGTAACGGTGGCCAGGGTGGCAACGGTGGCGCCGGTGGCCTCAACGCGGACGGAATCACTCACGCCGCCAGCGGAATTGGTGGTGATGGTGGTGCCGGCGGTAAGGGTGGTGACGGCTATACCGGGCTGAATGGTGTCACTGCCGGGGATAACGGTG
>CAYNJD010000345.1:0-3567 GCA_964397355.1 uncultured Mycobacterium sp.
GGTAACCCCAGGACCCGGTGGTTAAGATCTCCAGCAGCACCGGGTCGGCTTCGGTGCCGGCGTGGTCCGGTCCCGCCGCGGTCATCCGTTGCAACAGCAGCTGCCCGTCAGCGGTGAGGCGGGCCTGCCATCCGTGGTCGACGACGGTGGTGGCGTTGTCCTCGGCGATGATGGCCGGCCCGGTCACGACGTCGGCGGGCATGATCGACTCGCGCCGGTGCAGCGGCGCGTCGCGCCAGCTGCCACCGGTGTAGAGCCGGACGACTTCGACTGGCACGGAAACGGTGTCGGCAGCGCCGTCGTGAGCCGGCCCGGGTTGCCGGGTGAGGCCGGTCGCCTCGACCGCCACCGATTCGGCGATCAGCGGACGGTCCATCAGGAACGAGTACATGCTGCGGTGGACGTCTTCGAATGCCGCTGTCAGCGCTGCGGCATTGCCGAGTTCGACCGGTATCGCGGTGTCGGTGCCCTGGTATCGCAAATGAACCCGACGCGTCACCCGAATCCGGTCGGGCGGAACGTCCTGGGCCGCGAGGTCGGCGCGAGCCTCGCGTTCCAGATCGTCGGCAACACCACCGAGGTCCAGGGTGGCGGAGTCCAGCCGGGTCTCGACGGACCGCTCCCGCATCACGGTGGTGTCGGCCAGCCCGATGCCCAACGCGGAGAGCACACCCGCCATCGGGGGCACCAGCACCGTGCGGATGCCGAGTTCGTCGGCGACCGCGCACGCGTGCTGGCCACCGGCGCCGCCGAAGGTGGTCAACGTGTAGCGGGTGATGTCGTGGCCTTTGGCCACCGAGATCTTCTTGACCGCGTTGGCCATGTTCGCCACCGCGATGCGCAGGAACCCCTCGGCGACCTGCTCGGGGCTGCGGTCATCCCCGGTCGCGGTGAGGATTTCGGCGGCCAGCTCGGCGAAGGACCGCCGCACCGCCGCGGTATCCAGCGGCTGGTCGCCGCCCGGTCCGAACACCGCCGGAAAGTGGGCCGGCTGGATGCGTCCGAGCATCACGTTGGCGTCGGTGACGGTCAGCGGACCGCCGCGGCGGTAGCAGGCGGGCCCGGGATCGGCGCCCGCGGAGTCCGGCCCGACCCGATACCGGCTGCCGTCGAAGTGCAGGATCGATCCGCCGCCGGCGGCGACGGTGTGGATGTGCAGCATCGGGGCCCGCAGTCGCACGCCGGCGACCTCGGTGGTGAACACCCGCTCGTAGCCGCCCGATTCGGCGCTGTAATGCGAGACGTCGGTGGACGTCCCGCCCATGTCGAAGCCGATCACCGAGTCGAAGCCGGCCAGCGCCGACATCCGCACCATGCCGACGATGCCGCCGGCCGGCCCGGACAGGATCGCGTCCTTGCCGCGGAAGTGGTCGGCGGCGGCCAGCCCGCCGTTGGACTGCATGAACATCAACCGCACCCCGCGCAGCTGGTCGGCGACCTGCGCGACGTAGCGGCGCAGCACCGGCGACAGGTAGGCGTCGACGACCGCGGTGTCACCGCGCGGAATCAGCTTCGGCAGCGGACTGACGTCACACGACAGTGAGATCTGGCTGAACCCGAGCTGTTCGGCCAGCGCGCCGATCGCGCGTTCGTGCACCGCATTCCGATAGCTGTGCAGGCAGACCACCGCGACCGAACGAATGCCGTCGGAGTGGGCGGCCCGCAACTTTTCGCCGAGGGCCGCCAGATCCGGTGCGCGCAGCACGGTCCCGTCGGCGGTGACGCGTTCGTCGACCTCGATGGTCCGTTCGTAGAGCTGCTCGGGCAGCACGATGTGGCGATCGAAGATACGCGGGCGGTTCTGGTAGGCGATGCGCAACGCGTCACCGAAGCCGCGCGTGATCACCAGCAGCGTGCGTTCCCCGGTGCGCTCCAGCAGCGCGTTGGTGGCCACCGTGGTGCCCATCCGCACCGAGTCGACGAGCCCTGGCGGAATCGGTGCTTGGCCGTCGACCCGCAGCAGCGCACGGATGCCGGCCACCGCCGCGTCGCGGTACTGCGCCGGGTTCTCCGAGAGCAGTTTGTGGGTGACCAGACTCCCGTCGGGCCGTCGCGCCACGATGTCGGTGAAGGTGCCGCCCCGGTCGATCCAGAACTGCCATTTACCCGACACGGTTGACATTGTGCTTCGTGAGCACGGCGACCGCGAAGTCGGCGTAGTTGCGTGCGGTGTCCTCGGGTGTCGCGGGGCCCGCGGCGTTGAACCACTGCGGCAGCGAGGTGCACATGGTGGCGATGGCCCGTCCGGCGATCCGGCGGTCGCCGAGCACACCGGCGACGTCGCCGTCGGTCGCTGCGCGGTCTATGGCGGCATCCAGCGTGTGTTGCACGCGGGTTCGCGACTCGGCGATCCGCCGCCGGTTCGCCGCGGTCAGGCTGCGCATCTCGCTGGCTCCGATGAATGCCAACTTCTGGCGATGAGTGTGGAACAGTGCCAGCGCCTCGACGATGCGCCGCACCTCGGCGATTCCGGTCGGCGCGCCGCGGCGGGCGTCCTCGACACGCCGGTGCAGTTCGGTCATGGTGAGGTCCAGGATCGCGACCAGTATGGCCTGTTTGTCCGGGTAGTGGTGGTAGATGCCCGGAACGCTCATGCCTGCGCGCGCTGCCAGATCCCGCATGCTGCTGCCGTGGTAGCCGGTCTCGACGAAGGCGTCGATGGCCGCGCTCAAGACGGCGTCCAGTGCCAGCGGCGAAAACGTCCGCCAGTCGCCATCCCGACCACCGGCGTCCCCGATGCTGTCGGTCTCGGGTGTGCGGACCGCGCCGTCCAGCAACTGGGCCGGGGACACGTGGAGTGCTTGGGCGTATTCCTGCAGCCGGCTCACCGAGATTCCGGTCTTGCCGTTCTCCACGGCGCTGATGGTGGCCGGGCTCAGCCGCAGTCGCCGGGCGAGCTCCCGGACCGTCAGACCCCGGGCCCGCCGGGCCGCGCGGATCGCCGGGCCGCAGTCGGGTGAGCCGGTCATGATCACCTCTCCGTTCAGTAATACTGAACTATAGCTCCGCTACAACGACCGGCAACGATCATATTTTGACTGGACAACGCGGTATATGTCACAGTCCGTAGACGTTCGGGCCGAGTGATCGGTCGGTCCATTGAGTGACGGAGTGGCATGGCAATCGAGCTGAGTTATTCGCCGGATGTGGCGGCCCTGGTCGAACGCACGCGGGCATTCATCGAGGACGTCGTGCTGCCGGTCGAGGACCGTTTCGGCGGGGATATCACTGCCGCCGGCGGCGACACCGTGATCAAAGAACTGCAGGCGGCGGCACGGCAGGCCGGTGTGTTCGCGCCGCACGCCCCCGTGGAGTACGGCGGCCTGGGGCTGAACATGTCCGATCGGGCACCGGTGTTCGAGGCCGCGGGCTACTCACTGTTCGGCCCGGCCGCCGTCAATATCGCCGCCCCGGACGAGGGCAACGTGCACCTGCTGGCGGAGGTGGCCAGCGCCGAACAGAAGGAGCGCTACCTGGCACCGTTGGCCGCCGGTGATGTTCGATCCGCCTTCGCGATGACCGAACCGGCGCCGGGCGCCGGATCGGACCCGGCCGCGCTGACCACCA
>CAYNJD010000346.1:0-3566 GCA_964397355.1 uncultured Mycobacterium sp.
CATTTAGCGCTGCGACAGGCTCGCGATCCACACCCGGGATTCCGCGGGGTCAATCACGTCGTCCAGCTCAAAGATGGTCGCCGCGCTGAGCGCCCGGCCCGCCACTTCCGTTGCGGTGCGGACGATCCGCAGCGTGATCTCGCCGCGATCGGCGATCATTACCGTCTTCGATTCGGAGGTTCTCACCGCAGCGGGTCGCCCCACTGCACCTGCTCACGCAGCTGTCCTTTGAGCAGCTTGCCGCTGGCGGTGCGTGGCAGTTCCTCGGTGACGACGCTGATGTACTGCGGCACTTTGAAGTCCGCGAGCTGACCGCGGCAGTAGTCGAGCACGGCGGCCACGTCGACATCCTGCCGATCGCCGAGCAGCACCGCGCCGACCTTCTCGCCCATCACCTCGTCGGGCACCGCCAGCACGCAGGCGTCGGCGACGCCGGGCGCCGACAGCAGCGCGGCCTCCACCTCGACGCTGGAGACGTTCTCGCCGCCGCGGATGATGATGTCTTTGAGCCGGTCGATGATATACACCCGGCCGGCATCGTCGACGCGGACCACGTCACCGGTGTGCAGCCATCCGCCGACGATGGTGGCGGCGGTGGCCTCGGGCCGATTCCAATACCCGCCCATCACATTCGCACCGCGCACCACCAGCTCGCCAACGGCCGGATCGTCACCGAGCGGGGCGACCGCGATGTCCCCCGACGGCACCACATAACCGACGGAATCAGCGTGGGCTACCGCGTCGGAGTCCGGCAGCACCGTCATCAACGAGGCCGTCTCGGTCATGCCGTAGCCGTTGAACACCGTGGCCGCGCCGAACGCGTCGCGCAGCGAGCGCACCAGCGCGGGCGCCGTCGGGGCGCCGCCGTAGCCGACCCACCGCACCCCGGACACGTCGACGCCGGCGAAGTCGGGGTGCCGCAGCAGCAGCGCATAGACCGCGGGGACGGTCACCATCGACGAAATCCGTTGCGCGGACAACGTCGTGATCAATTCGGGCAAGCTCAGCGACGGCATGATCACCGCCGTACCCCCGGTGTAGGCGGCGACCAACAACTGTGAGTTGCACCCGGTCACGTGAAACAGCGGCACCGAGATCAGCGTGCGGAACTCCTCACCCACCTCCCGGGACTGACCCATGACGCGCATCATGTTCTCGGCGTTGGTCAAAAACGCCTCGTGGGTGGTCGGCACCCCTTTGGGCCTTCCGGTGGTGCCGGAGGTGTAGAACAACGCCGCGGTGTCGGTCGCGTCCAGCCCCTCGACCACATACGGTTTGCCGTCGGGCAGCGCGACGCCGGGCGCCAAATCCACCCGCGCCCCGGCATCGGCGAGCACGAAGTCGACTTCCGGCGCGGCCGAGCGGGTGTTGACGGCTACCGGTATGCCACCGGCCATCACCGTCCCCCAGAACGCCAACACCCAGTCCAGGCCCGCCGGGTAGCGCACGCCGACGCGGTCACCGCGCCCCAGGCCGCCGGCACGCAGCCCGCCGGCCACCCGTGCCGCCCGCTGCCACAACTGCCGGTAGGTCACCCGGCCGGCTCCGAGTTCGACGACCGCCTCGCTGTCCGGGCGTAGCTCGGTCTGCCCGGCGAGCAGGTCGAGCAGGGTCGGTGGCAGCTGTTGGTAGTGCGCAACGCCGTTGCCGTCGCGGACCACCCCGTCCGTCGGAAAAGGGTTGTGCCGGCGGGGAATCTCGACGACGTTCGTCATGGGCGCCGCCTCATATCCGCCAGGCTCCGCTGCAGCCCGCGCAGCGCGTAGACCGCCGTCATCACGCACACCAGAATCAACACCACGAACATCGGCAACCAGTTGCCGCGCTCATGGTTGATGTGCCACCAGACATAAGTGAACAGCAGCGAGCACGCGAACAGCACCACGTCGCGCCAATTGCCCTGATACGAGATCGCTGCGGCCCGCAGTCTTCTGGCCCGATCGGAGGCGGCGACCAGGTCGTCGATGCGCTCGTCGATGATGCGCTGCAGCCCGGCCCGCCGCTGCGTCTGCTCCACCGGTATCCGGTCGAGCAAGTCGAGGTCCTGTTTGATCAGGTCGCGCGGGTTCGGGCCCTTCAACTGCCCGGCCGCCGCGGTCAGCAGCGCGCCACCGAAGATCGGTGCCGCGCCCAGCGCCATGCTCATCAGAGTGGGCATCGTGGTGTGGTTCCTTTCGCGCCGCCTTCCCGCGTCACCCTACGACGGCGCGCCCCAGCGCAGCGTGGTGTCGGACGCGATTCGCCTGCCGGCGTTGCGCGCGGCCTGTTGGATCAGTCCGTTGGGTCTTGCCCCTGATCGTGTCACCCCTCGGTCCTATAATCGAAAGTATGTTCGACGAAGGGTTGCCGGAGCCGGAGGCCTTGGCCGAGGTCGACGACGCCGCGCTGGTGGCCGCGATAACCGGCTGGGCCCGGGCCGAGGCGGCCGCAGCAGCACGCCGACTGGCCGCGATCGGCGAGTTGGTGGCCCGGCGCACCCGCGGGAGCGATGCGGTCAACCGGTCACGCTGGTCATGCGACTACTGGGATGCCGCAGCCGCTGAAGTCGCCGCCGCCGAACAGATCAGCCACGGGATGGCCTCATCACAGATGTATCTGGCCTCCGCACTGCGCGAGCGGCTGCCGAAGGTGGCCGCGCTGTTACGCAACGGGGCGATCAGCGCCCGGCTGGCCGCCACCATCGCCTGGCACACCACCTTGATCACCAACCCCTACCTGCTGCGCGACGTCGACACCGAACTCGCCGAGATCGCCACCGGCCTGGGACCACTGTCGGCAGCCAAAACCGCCGCGGCCATCGACGCCCTCATCGACCGCCACGACCCCGACGCCATCCGCCGCCAACACCACGCCGCCCGCGCCCGCGAGGTGGTCGTTGACACCCGCAACAGTGAAAACGGCACGACCGGGATGTGGGGACGGCTGTTTTCCGCCGACGCCACCGCCCTGGACCGGCGACTGACCCAACTGGCCCACACCGTCTGCGACGACGATCCACGCACCTTGGCCCAACGCCGCGCCGATGCCCTCGGCGCGCTGGCCACCGGCGCCGACACGCTGGCCTGCGCCTGCGCCAACACCGACTGCCCAGCCGCCGGCGCCGACACCCGCGCCGGCAACGTCACCGTCTACGTGCTCGCCGAACAAGCCACCCTCGATGCCGCGCCTGACCCCCGCTTCGGCAACGACGAGCACCACCAAGACCCCCAACCAGGCCCCGAACAACCGCCGACCAGCCCGCCGACCAGCCCGCCACCCACACCCCGCACCCGCCCGGCACCATCGGGGCACATCATCGGCGGCGGCACCATCCCGGCACCACTGCTGGCCCAACTCATCAACAACGGCGCCACCACCCGGGCGCTGTCACACCCGAACGATCTGCCCGCCGAAACGCACTACCGGCCCTCACAAGCCCTGGCCGCCTTCGTCCGCGCCCGCGACCTGACCTGTCGCTTCCCCGGCTGCGAACGACCCGCCACCCACAGCGACATCGACCACGCCATCGCCTACCCGCACGGGCCCACCCACCCGGCCAACCTGCGTTGCCTATGCCGAAAACATCA
>CAYNJD010000347.1:0-3558 GCA_964397355.1 uncultured Mycobacterium sp.
CCACCGGTGTGGGCGGCAACGGCGGCGCCGGCGGCTACGGCGGCATCCAGGCCAATGGTCAGGACAGCACCGTCGACGGTGTCAACCTCTCCGGCGGTGATGCCACCGACGGCGGTGACGGCAACGGGGTGAACGGCACGGACGGCACCGACAATGTGCTGATCAACCAGGGCGGCAGCGTGCAGGATGTCACGGTCCGCAGCGGTGCGAACGTCGGTGATCACCTCGGCGGTGGTGCCGGGGTCATCGTCAACGACGGTGGCAGCATCTCGCACAGCTCGGTGACCGGTGGTGACGCCAGTGCGACCGCCGACGGCGGTGCGGCAAGCCTGGTCGCGGTCGGCGCCGGCAGCGCGATCACCAACAGCTCGGCCACCGGTGGTGACGCCGGCGTCGGGACCGACGGCGGCAACGGCGGGGCGGGCGGCACCGCCGAGATCATCGCGGCCGACGGTGCGGTTATCGACCAGACCACCGTCACCGGCGGTGTCGGCGGTGACGGCAGCAACGGCGGCACCGGCGGTACCGGCGGGCAGGCCGTTGCGTCGGCCACCGGCGCGGACAGCACCATCACCGGCAGCGCAACCGGCGGTTCCGGTGGCCTCGGTGACAACGGCACCGGCGGTGACGGTGGCGCCGGCTACCTGGTCGTCGACAACCCCGGCGGGTCGATCGGCGGCGGCGGCGACGCAATAGCCCAGGGCGGCAACGGCGGAAGCGGTATCGATGGCGGCGTCGGCGGCAACGGCAGCTGGGGCGAGCTGGAGTCCGGCGAGCTCGGGCAGGCCAGCGCTGCGGGCGGTGACTCGTATGGCACCTCGACCGGAGGTGACGGCGGCAACGCCACCGGCGAGGGCAGCCATGGCGGTAACGGCGGCAGCTCGGACATCCAGAGCTCCAAGCTGACCGGCTCCCTCGGTGGGCCGGGTGGTACCGCCAGTGGCACCGCGCACGGCGGTAACGGCGGCGACGCCACCGCGGATGCCGACGGTAACGCCGGCACCGGCGGTGACGGCGGCAAGGCCAGCATCGCCACCGGCGGTGACCCGGACAACGTCGCCAACGGTACGTCGACCGGCGGCAACGGCGGTGACGGCCTGGACGGCGGCACCGGCGGCAACGGCGGGTCGAGCCGGCTCGACGCCTTCGGCAACGACGGCGCCGACCCGTTGACCCCCTCAACCGCCACCGACGGCACCGCTACCGGCGGCCACGGCGGCAGCGGCACCGGGGTCGGCAACACCGGCGGCAACGGTACCGACGGCAACATCGTCAACACCGGTGGCACGCAGTCAGACGGCGCTTCCGCGAAGGGCGACAACGGCGCGAACAGCCCGGCCACTCCCTAGCGCGGGATCACAAGTGAAAACTGGCATCCCCGGAACGGAGCTTGCGGACGGTAGCAACAACCGGTTGCCGCCCATGCGGATCCGTTCCGGGGGCGGTAGGACCGATGTGAAACTGTGACAGCTCCTTGACCAAACATCAAGCGCGCGTACGGAATTCTCATCTCGAAAGCACGTAGCCTGTTAGCTGTCTCAGGTTGTTTGTGGCGGGGGGCCGTCGCGTATTGGAGGACGCCCATGCCACCGCTCAATGCGCTGGACCATGCTTCGCCAAAAACCATTGCACGCCAACGCCACCCGCGCCCCGACGAATCGATACCGGCTTTCGCCTGGCCCACGCTCGCATTGGGTGCGGGCGCCTTGATCCTCTTCGTGGTCTCGACGGTCGCGGCCACCGGCCGGCACGCCCCGATCTGGCTGACCATCGCGGTCAACACCGCGGTCGTCTACATGATGTTCATGGTCGCCCACGATGCGATGCACCACGCGCTGTCCTTGGCGGGCTGGGTGAACTCGGTGGTCGGGCGGGCGGCTTGGCTCTTTGTGGCGCCGATGTTTTCGTTACCGGCGTTCACTTACGTCCATCTGCAGCACCACCGCAACGCCAACGACGGTGAGAACGACCCGGACATGTTCGCCACCCACGGCCCGGCCTGGCAGCTGCCGTTCCGCTGGGCGCTGATGGATGTCTTCTATGCGGTCTGGTACTGCAAACAGCTCAAGCGGCGGCTGCGCCAATCCCGGCGGCGCCCCATGACGGAGGTCGCCGAAACATCGGTGGTGTTCTCGCTGAGCGCCGCGGGTATCTGCACCGCGGCCGTCACCGGCAACTTTTTGGTGGTCGCGACCGTCGTGCTGATCCCGCAGCGCATCGGCATGGTGGTGCTGGGCTGGTGGTTCGACTGGCTGCCGCACCACGGGCTGCAGCAGACGCAGCAGCAGAACCGATACCGCGCCACCCGAAACCGGGTCGGCATGGAACGGCTGCTGATCCCGTTCATGCTGTCGCAGACCTATCATCTGGTGCACCACCTGCACCCCTGGCTGCCGTTCTACCGGTACGCGCAGGCCTGGCGGGGCAACGAGGACGCCTACCTGGACCACAATCCGGCTCTCGCAACGGTCTTCGGCCGCGAACTGACGCCCGAGGAGTACCGACAACGGCGGGTGGGCCCGCTCGGTCCGGAGTTCTAGGCTATGAGGTATGGCCGCTGTCATCGCCGCCATCGAAGCGGTCCCGCTGCGCATCCCGCTCAAACCGGACCTGCCCGGCGCCGCGCTGTGGGGTGAGGCGCTGACCGCCGCCGACTCGCTGCTGGTGAAGGTGACCACCGACGACGGCGTGATCGGCTGGGGTGAGGCGTTCGGGCTGCGCGGCACCGGCCTGGCCGCCCGCGCACTCGACGAGCTGGTCGCGCCGCTGTGTCTGGGCCGCGACGCCGCCGACATCGCTTCGCTGACCGAGCGGGTGCAACGCAAACTGCATGTCTTCGGCCGCGGCGGCGCGATCAGCTACGCGCTGTCGGCGGTCGACATCGCGCTGTGGGACATCGCCGGCAAGCGCGCCGGGGTGCCGGTCGCGACGCTGCTCGGCGGCGACGGCGCCCGCGTCATGCCCTGCTACGCCAGCCTGGCCTGCTACACCGAGCCCGACCGGGTCCGCGCCGCGGTGCGCCGCGTCGTCGACGACGGGTTCACCGCGGTCAAACTGCACGAATCCCAGCTGCCCGCCATCGAAGCCGCCCGCGAGGAGGCCGGGCCCGGCGTCGCGCTGATCGTCGACGCCGGCTGCGCCTGGACACTGCAACAGGCCCAAGGTTTCGCCGCCGGGCTGCGTGATCTCGGGCTGGCGTTTCTGGAGGAGCCGCTGTGGCCGCCGGAGAACTTCGCCGGGCTGGCCGAGCTGCGGCGCAGTACCGGTCTGCCGGTGTCCTCGGGCGAAAACGCCGCCACCGTCATGGAATTCGAGCGGCTGCTGGATGACGGCGCGGTAGATTACGTGCAGCCCAGCCCGGCCAAGATGGGCGGAATCAGCGAGCTGCGCAAGGTATTTCCGCTGGCCGCGGTGCACAACGTCGCGGTGATGACGCACTCGTTCTACGACGGGCCGGGCCTGCTGGCGGCGATCCACACCACCGCGGCGCTCGGCGGCGCCGGCGCGATGATCGAGTGGCGCTGGTTCGACCTGGCGGCCTCGATCTACGGCGACGCG
>CAYNJD010000348.1:0-3547 GCA_964397355.1 uncultured Mycobacterium sp.
TTGCGGGCGGCGTCGGTGAATCCGGTCTTGCCGCCGATCGCGCCGGGGTAGCGGGCCAGCAGCTCGTTCATGTTGACGATCGGCCGCTCGCCGGTCTCAGTGGGAAACATCGCCGAGGGTTGGGCGGTGATCTGAGCGAACACCGGGTTGGCCATCGCCGCGGCGAAGATGACCGCCAGGTCATGCGGAGTCGTCGCACCCGGGCCGCCGGGGCCGTCCAGCCCGGACGGCGTGCTGGCGTGGGTGGCGGTGGCGCCGACCGCGGCGGCCTTGGCGTTCATCTTGGCCACGGTCGCCTCCGGCCCGCCGAGCATGTCCGCGAGCGCATTGGCGGCGTCATTGCCCGACACCAGCAGCAGGGCATCGAGCAGCTGCCGCGCGGTGTAGCTGCGGCCGGGCCGGATCCCGGCGCAGTTGCACTCCACCTGCGTGTCGGCCGGGCTGGCGACCACGGTGTCGTCGAGGTTCAGCTCATCGAGCGCCACCAGCGCGAGCAGCACCTTGATCGTGCTGGCCGGCGGGGTGGCGGCGTAGCCGTTCTGCTCGGCGAGTACCTGTCCGGAGTCCAGGTCGGCGATGAGCCAGTTCGGCGCGGGTCCGGCCGGGATCGGGGCGGAGCCCAGCGGCTGGGCGACGTCGGCGGAGGCGGTCACCGCGGTGGTGGCCAGCACGGCCAGGACAGCCGCCACTGCGGCCAGAAGTTTCCGCATGGCCGGTTACCTTACCGCCCGCCACCGCTGCAGTGTTCAATCGAGGAATGCTGAGCCAGGCCGAAATGGCGGACCGGTGGCAGATCCAGCAGCTGCTGGTCGACTATTCCACCGCCATCGACACCGGAAACTTCGATGACCTCGACGCGGTGTTCACCGGCGACGCCTACATCGACTACCGCGCGATGGGCGGCATCGACGGGCGGTACCCGCAGGTGAAAGCGTGGCTGGCCGAGGTGCTGCCCAACTTCGCCGGCTACGCCCACATGCTGGGTCTGCCGTCGATCCGGGTCGACGGCGATACCGCCACCGCACGCACCTTCTGCTTCAACCCGATGGTGTTCGGTGGGGAGCAGCCCGCCACCATGCTGCTGGGCCTGTGGTACGACGACGCGTTCGTCCGCACCGCCGACGGCTGGCGGATGACGCGCCGCGTCGAGACCAAGTGCTTCGAGAAGCTGCCCTGAGGTGATTTCAGCTGACGGGGCCGGTTCTGGCACAATGGGCGGCTGTCCGTCGTGCGGCCGTGCCCTTTGCGGGGCGTGCGGTGTCACGGCGCAACACGCGAGGCAAAACCGGATGTGGGCAAATCCGCCCGCATCGCTGAATTGCAGCGTGCTACCACAGGAGTGATTCATGGCTGTCAAGATCAAGCTCACCCGGCTCGGCAAGATCCGCAATCCGCAGTACCGCATCGCGGTCGCCGACGCGCGCACCCGCCGGGACGGCCGCTCCATCGAGGTCATCGGCCGCTACCACCCCAAGGAAGAGCCGAGCCTGATCGAGATCGACTCCGAGCGCGCCCAGTACTGGCTGTCGGTCGGGGCGCAGCCCACCGAGCCGGTGCTCAAGCTGCTGAAGATCACCGGCGACTGGCAGAAGTTCAAGGGCCTGCCCGGTGCCGAGGGCAAGCTGAAGGTCAAGCCGGCCAAGCCGAGCAAGCTCGAGCTGTTCAACGCCGCGCTGGCCGAGGCCGAGGGCGGCCCGACCACCGAGGCCACCACGGCCAAGAAGAAGAAGGCGCCGGCCAAGAAGGCGGGCAAGGACGAGGCCAAGGAGGCCAAGGCCGAGGACGCCAAGGACGACGCCAAGCCTGAAGACGCCAAGGCCGAGGCCCCCGCTGCGGAGGCCGCCGAGTCGGCCACCGAGAGCTGACCGCGGTCATGAGTGCAGTGGTGGCCGATGCCGTCGAGCACCTGGTGCGCGGCATCGTCGACAACCCCGATGACGTACGGGTCGACCTGGTGACCAATCGGCGCGGGCGCACCGTCGAGGTGCATGTTCACCCCGACGATCTGGGCAAGGTGATCGGTCGCGGCGGTCGCACCGCCACGGCGTTGCGGACCCTGGTCGCCGGTATCGGCGGGCGCGGGATCCGCGTGGACGTGGTCGACACCGACCGGTAGCCGGCCGGCTCATGGAGCTGACGGTCGGGCGGGTGGTCAAAGCCCACGGCATCACCGGCGAGGTCGTCGTCGAGGTCCGTACCGATGACCCGGAGCTCCGGTTCGCGCCGGGCGCAACGCTGCACGCCCGCAAATCCGGTGCGTCACAGCGTGACTACATCGTCGAGTCGGCGCGGTCGCACGGTGCGCGGCTGCTGGTGCGGCTGGCCGGGGTCAGCGACCGTGACGGCGCCGATGGGCTGCGCGGCACTGTTTTCGTCGTGGATTCCGCCGAGCTGCCGCCGATCACCGAACCGGACACCTACTACGACCATCAGCTCGAAGGGCTTACGGTCCGCACCACGGCGGGGGAGCGGGTCGGCACCGTCACCGAGGTGCTGCACACCGCCGCCGGCGAGCTGCTGGCGGTGCGCCGGACCGGCGGCGGCGAGCTGCTGGTGCCGTTCGTCACCGCGATCGTTCCGTCGGTGTCACTGGCCGAACAGACCGTGGAGATCGATCCGCCCGACGGCCTGCTGGACCTGGGCGGGTAACGTGGCATGGGAGTCCGAGCCATGAAAATCGACGTCCTGACGATCTTTCCGGACTATCTGGAACCGATCCGGCAATCGTTGCCGGGCAAGGCGATCGAGACCGGACTCGTCGAGTTGGGCGTCCACGACCTGCGGCGCTGGACACACGACGTGCACCGCTCTGTCGACGACACCCCGTACGGCGGCGGCCCCGGCATGGTGATGAAAGCCCCGGTATGGGGCGAGGCGCTCGACGAGATCTGTTCGGAGAAAACGGTTCTCATCGTCCCTACGCCGGCGGGCGCGCTGTTCGACCAGGCGACCGCGCAGCGGTGGAGCCATGAAGAGCATCTGGTGTTCGCCTGTGGCCGCTATGAAGGCATCGACCAGCGGGTCGCCGACGACGCCGCCCGGCGGATGCGGGTCGAAGAGGTCTCGATCGGTGACTACGTTCTGGCCGGCGGCGAGGTCGCGGTGCTGGTGATGCTCGAAGCGATGCTGCGTCTGCTGCCCGGGGTGCTGGGCAATCCCGCGTCACGCTTGGATGATTCGCATTCCCCCGGCCGCGACGGCCTGCTGGAGGGCCCGAGCTACACCCGCCCGCCGAGCTGGCGCGGCCTGCAGGTGCCCGAGGTGCTGCTCTCCGGCGACCATGCCCGCATCGACGCGTGGCGGCACGAGGCGGCGCTGCGGCGGACCCGTGAACGCCGGCCGGATCTGTTGGAGCGCGGCGAGCGCGACTAGATGCGGCCGCCGGGGAAGATGGTCTTGACGGCCTGGGTGATCGTGGCCCGCGCGGTCGCGTCGTCACTGGGTTGCAGTGACTCGATCACCACCACGTAGCGGTGGTCCGCGCCGACCACACCGGTCGACAGGTGCATCCAGTTGTTGCCGATGCAGCACATCCAGCCCTGCTTGA
>CAYNJD010000349.1:0-3521 GCA_964397355.1 uncultured Mycobacterium sp.
ACCAACACCTTGATGATGAACGCCCGCGACACCGCCGAAGCCGCCAAGTGGGGCTAGATCCCATGCGCGACTGTGCGGTTTCGTACGTCAGCACCGGCGTGTTGCGTACGAAACCGCACACTCGGCGGCGGCAAGGAGGCTGTGATGGGCGCTGAACCCAACGCCGCCGAGCTGACCGTCGAGCAGGCCTGGTACATCGCGGAAACCGTCGGCGCCGGGTCTTTCCCGTGGGTATTGGCGATCACCATGCCCTACACCGACGCCGGGGAACGCGGTGCGTTCATGGCGCGCCAGCGCGACGAACTGACCAGGATGGGAGTCGTCTCGCCGGACGGCACGATCAATCCCGCTGTGGCCGAGTGGATCCGGGTGGTTTGCTTCTGCGACCGATGGCTCGACCTGCGCTACGTGGGTCCGTCGTCCGACGGTGCGCCCGAGATGTTGCGCGGCATCGTGGCGCGCCGTGACTCCGGCAAGCGCACCCGGACCGTGGTGGCGCTGCGCAACGCGCAACTGGTCACCTTCACCGCGATGGACATCGACGACCCGCGGCTGCTGGTCCCGGTGCTCGGCGCCGGCCTGCGGCACCGCCCGCCGGCGCGATTCGAGGAGTTCACCTTGCCCGCCCGGGTCGGCGTGCGCGCCGACGAGCGGTTGCGCGCCGGTGCCCCACTCACCGAAGTGCTTGACTACCTAGGTATTCCGGCCTCGGCTCGACCGGTCGTCGAATCGGTGTTCGGCGGCCCCCGCAGCTACGTCGAGGTCGTCGCGGGCTGTTCCCACGATGGCCGGCGCACCACCACCGAGGTCGGGATGAGCCTGGTCGACACCGACGAGGGCCGGATCCTGGTCACCCCGTCGCAGGCCTTCGACGGCGAGTGGGTTTCGACCTTCCGGCCCGGAACCGAATTCGCGACCGCCGTCGCTATCGAACAGTTGACCGCCACGCTGCCCGACGGCCAGTGGTTCCCCGGTCAGCGACTGTCCCGAGATTTCACCACCCAGCTGTCCTAGCAGAGCAAAAGAATAGAGAACACCAATGACCGAAGCTCCGGTGCTGACCAGCGCCGTCATGCCGATCGTCCGCATCGCGGTACTGGCCGACAGTCGGCTGACCGAGATCGCCGTACCCGCGGAGCTGCCGCTGCGCGAAATCCTGCCCGCGGTGCAACGCCTGGTGGCGCCGGACGTCGGCGATGACGCCGAACCCGCCGACGGCGCGACGACCCGGCTGAGCCTGGCCCCGGTCGGCGGTGCGCCGTTCAGCCTGGACGCCAGCCTGGACACGGTCGGGGTGGTGGACGGCGACCTGCTGGCGCTGCGGCCGGTACCGGTCGGCCCGGCGGCCCCCGGCATCGTGGAGGACATCGCCGACGCCGCCGTCATCTTCTCGGCGTCCCGGCGTAAGCCATGGGGGGCCAAGCACATTCAGCGCGCGGCGCTGGCCGCCGGGGTCGGGCTGATCTTCGCGGCCACCGGTCTGGCCACCGCGCACCGCGCTCTCACCGGCGAACCGGCCGGCCTGTTCGCGGCCGGCGCCATCGCGCTGCTCACCGTGCTGGCGGCGCTGGCATGCCGGACCCGTTCGGCGGACGCCGCGCTGACGCTGTCGATCGCGGCGCTGGTGCCCGTCGCCGCGGCCGGAACGCTGGCGGTGCCGGGCCTGTTCAGCCCGGCGCACGTGGTGCTGGGCGCGGCGGCGGTCAGCGCGTGGTCGCTGATCTGCCTGATCCTGCCGCCGGGTGGCCGCGGTGAGCGCGGAATCGCCTTCTTCACCGCAGCCGTGGTCACCGGGGTCGGCGTGCTGGCGACCGCGGCTGTCAAAACCTTCTGGGAGCTGCCGCCGCTCAGCCTGGGCTGCGGGCTGATCACCGCCTCGCTGCTGCTCACCGTTGCCGCTCCGCAACTCTCGGCGCTGTGGGCGCGGCTGCCGTTGCCGGTCATCCCCGCCCCGGGCGACCCGACGCCGTCCGCACTGCCGCAGGGTGTGCTCGAGGACCTGCCGCGCCGCGTTCGGGTCACCGATGCCCACCAGACCGGTTTCATCGCCGGCGCCGTGCTGCTGGCCGTGCTCGGATCGGTGGCGATCGCCTTTACCCCCGAAGGTCTTTCGGGCTGGGCGTGGTACGTGGTCGCGGGTATCGGGGTGGCCTCGGTGCTGCGGGCGCGGGTGTGGGATTCGGCGTGGTGCAAGGCCTGGCTGCTGGCCGAGCCGCACCTGACCGCCGCCGTGCTGCTGGTCTGCTACGCCGCTACCGGTCGCTACGCGGCCGCCTTCGGCGCGGTGCTGGTACTGGCCGCCCTGGTCGCGGTGTGGGCGGTGGTCGCATTGAGCCCGACGGTCGCCTCACCGGAGAGCTACTCGCTGCCGGTGCGCCGGCTGGTGGGTTTCCTGGCCTCCGGTATCGACGCCACGCTGATCCCGGTGATGGCGTACCTGGTCGGTATTTTCGCCTGGGTCCTGTCTCGATGACCTTGGTTAAAAAAGCCGGAATCGCCAGTGCGGCAGTGGCATTGACGCTGCTGGCCGCCGGTCCGCCGGCGTCGGCGATCACCCCGCCGACCATCGACCCGACGGTGCCGCCGCCCAGCGGAGCGCCCGGTCCCGTCGCGGCGATGGAGCAGCGCGGCGAGTGTGCGACATCGGGCCTGCTGCCCGGCAGCGACGTCAGCGCCGTGCCCGCCGGGCAGCGGATGCTCGATCTCTCCGGGGCGTGGCAGTTCTCCCGCGGCGAAGGTCAGACGGTGGCCGTCATCGACACCGGTGTGCGGCCGGGGCCGCGACTGGGCGCGGTGGACCCCGGCGGCGACTACGTGGGTACCACCGATGGACTGACCGACTGTGACGGGCACGGAACGCTGGTCGCCGGGATCGTGGCCGGCCAGCCCGGGCAGGACGACGGCTTCAGCGGCGTGGCGCCGGAAGCGCGGCTGTTGTCGCTGCGAACCGCCTCGGCGGCGATCTCACCGAGGCTGGGCGGCGACGACCCCCGCACCACGCGGGTGGTCGTCGACATCACCGCCCTGGCGCGGGCCGTCGTGCGCGCCGCCGACCTCGGTGCGCGCGTCATCACCATCTCCACCACGACCTGCCTGCCGGCCGACCGCGACATCGACCAGACCGCGCTGGGTGCGGCGCTGCGCTACGCGGCCGTGGAGAAGGACGCACTGATCGTGGCGGCCGCCGGCGATGCCGGCCAGACCGGATCGGTCGGCGGCGGCGGCGAGGCGTGCGAATCCAATCCGCTCACCGACCTGAGCCGGCCGCAGGATCCCCGCAACTGGGCGGGCGTCACCTCGCTGTCGGTGCCGTCGTGGTGGCATCCCTACGTGCTGTCGGTGGCGTCGCTGTCAACGACGGGTCAGCCGTCCGGGTTCACCATGGCCGGGCCGTGGGTCGGTGTCGCCGCACCGGGCGAGGGCATCGTCTCGGTCAGCAACCGCGACGACGGCGGCCTGGCCAACGCGCTGCCCGGCAACCAGGGCAAGCCGGTGCCGCTCACCGGCACCGGATACGCCGC
>CAYNJD010000350.1:0-3510 GCA_964397355.1 uncultured Mycobacterium sp.
CCGGACGCGATGATCCTGGACGTCATGATGCCGCGGCTGGACGGCCTGGAAGTCTGCCGCCAGCTGCGCAGCACCGGTGACGACCTGCCGATCCTGGTGCTGACCGCCCGCGACTCGGTCTCCGAGCGGGTGGCCGGCCTGGACGCCGGCGCCGACGACTACCTTCCGAAGCCGTTCGCCCTGGAGGAACTGCTGGCGCGGATGCGGGCGTTGCTGCGCCGCACCACCGCTGAGGACCTGTCCGAGTCGGTGGCGATGTCCTTCGAGGATCTGACGCTGGACCCGGTGACCCGCGAGGTCACCCGTGGTGACCGGCAGATCAGCCTGACCCGCACCGAGTTCGCGCTGCTGGAGATGCTGATCGCCAACCCGCGCCGGGTGCTCACCCGCAGCCGCATCCTCGAGGAGGTGTGGGGCTTCGACTTCCCCACCTCGGGTAACGCACTTGAGGTCTACATCGGGTATCTGCGTCGCAAGACTGAAGCCGAAGGGGAGCCGCGGCTGATCTACACCGTGCGCGGGGTGGGTTACGTGCTTCGCGAGACCCCGCCCTGATGCAGTTTTTCCACCGGCGGCAGGATGGCGCTTCGGCTAAGAGCCCATCACTGTCGCTGCGCTGGCGCGTGATGCTGCTGGCGATGTCGATGGTGGCGCTGGTGGTGGTGCTGATGGCCGTCGCCGTGTACGCGGTGATCTCGGCGGCGCTCTACAACGACATCGACAATCAGCTGCAGAGTCGCGCCGAGATGCTCATCGCCAGCGGTTCGCTGGCCGCTGATCCCCGTAAGGCCATCGAGGGCACCGCCTATTCCGACGTCAACGCCATGCTGGTCAACCCCGGCCGCTCGATCTACACCGCCAATCAGCCGGGCCAGCGGCTGCCGGTCGGACAGCAGGAGAAGGCGGTCATCCGCGGCGAGTTGTTCCTGTCGCGTCGCACTGCGGCCGGCCAGCGGGTGCTGGCAGTGCACTTGCCCAACGGCAGCACGCTGTTGATCTCCAAGAGCTTGGCGCCCACCCGGGCGGTCACGATGAAGCTGCGCTGGGTGCTACTGGTCGTCGGCGGTGTCGGTGTGGTGGTGGCCGCGGTGGCCGGGGGGATGGTGACCCGTACCGGGTTGCGTCCGGTGGGCCGGCTGACCGAGGCTGCTGAACGGGTGGCGCGCACCGATGACCTGCGACCCATTCCGGTCTACGGCAGCGACGAATTGGCCCGGCTCACCGAAGCGTTCAACGCGATGCTGCGGGCACTGGCCGAGTCGCGGGAACGGCAGGCACGACTGGTCGCCGACGCCGGCCACGAACTGAAGACGCCGTTGACCTCGCTGCGCACCAACGTGGAGTTGCTGATGGCCTCCGCAGCGCCGGGCGCCCCGCAGCTGCCCGAGGAGGAGATGGCCGAACTGCGCGCTGACGCGATCGGTCAGATCGAGGAATTGTCCACGCTGGTAGGCGATTTGGTGGATCTCACCCGCGACGATCGGCGCGAAGCGGCGTTCGAGCAGGTCGACATCACCGAGGTCGTCGACCGCAGCATGGAGCGGGTCAGGCGGCGCCGCAACGACATCGAGTTCGACATCCAGGTGGTTCCCTGGCATGTCTTCGGCGACGCCGCGGGCCTGTCGCGCGCGGTGCTGAACCTGCTCGACAACGCCGCCAAGTGGAGCCCGTCGGGCGGGGTCGTCGGGCTGCGGATGCGTCAGATCGACCCGACGCACGTCGAGATGGTGGTGTCCGACCAGGGGCCGGGAATCCCCGAGAACGAGCGTGCATTGGTGTTCGAACGCTTCTTCCGGTCGGACTCGGCGCGTGCGATGCCCGGCTCCGGTCTGGGGCTGGCGATCGTCAAACAGGTGGTGCTCAAGCACGGTGGGGCGATCACCATCGAAGACACCGTCCCCGGGGGTGACCCGCCCGGGACCTCGATCCGGATGGTGCTGCCCGGCGGGCCCACGTCCGCTGGCGGGGCGCCGGCCACCGCCGTCACAGGCGGTTCTCAGTCCACGTAGGCATGGTGGTTGAGGCAACTTTGCTACAGCCGCGTCTTGAGGAGTAGGCAACAACATGATGAACCATCCGGGGTACCTCCCGCCGCATCAGCAGCCGGAACGGTCGAATCCGACCGGTACGTCGGCGGCGGAGCAGCGCGGATCGGGCGGTTACCCGGGCCGGGGCGCGCAGGGCCCGTACTCGCAGTCGTATGACTGGCGCTACGCACAGCAGCCGGCGTACCGCTCCGGCTACGACTCCTACGGTCGGCCGCCGGTTCCCAACGGGGGTGGCGGACCGCCGAAGCGCCCCCGCGCCGGGGCACTTGTGCTGGGTGCGGTTGCCATCGCGGTGATGTCGGGTGCGACGGGCGGTGTGGTCGGGTCGGCACTGCACTCCGGACACAAACCCGTCGCAGTCGGCAGCCGCCTGCCCAATATTCAATCGCCGGGTGTTCCGGCCGCCGTCAGCCTCCCGGACGGCTCGGTCGAGAAGGTCGCGGCGAAGGTGGTGCCCAGCGTCGTCATGCTGGAGACGGATCTGGGACGTCAGTCCGAGGAGGGATCCGGCATCATCCTCTCCGATGACGGGATGATCCTGACCAACAACCACGTGGTGGCCGCCGCGGCCCGGGCCGAAGCGACCTCCAAGGCGCCGCCCAAGACCACCGTGACCTTCGCCGACGGGCGCACCGCACCGTTCAGCGTGGTGGGTGCGGATCCCGCCAGCGACATCGCCGTGGTGCGTGCGCAGGGCGTCTCCGACCTGACGCCGATCACGCTCGGCTCCTCGGCGGACCTGCGGGTCGGCCAGCACGTGGTGGCGGTCGGGTCGCCGCTGGGCCTGGAGGGCACGGTCACGACCGGTATCGTCAGCGCCCTCAACCGGCCGGTGTCCACCAGTGGCGAGACCGGCAACCAGAACACCGTGCTGGACGCCATCCAGACCGATGCGGCCATCAACCCGGGTAACTCGGGCGGGGCGCTGGTCAACATGAACGGCGACCTCGTCGGCATCAACTCCGCGATCGCCACCATGGGCGGGGACTCCGCCGAAGCCCAGAGCGGCTCGATCGGCCTGGGCTTCGCGATACCGGTGGACCAGGCCAAACGGATCGCCGACGAGCTCATCAACTCGCCCGATCACACGGCGTCGCACGCTTCGTTGGGGGTGCGCGTCACCAGCGACCGGAGCCTGCACGGCGCCAAGGTGGTCGAGGTGGTGCCGGGGGAGCCGGCGGCCAAGGCCGGTCTGCCCGAGGGGGCGACGGTGACCGCCTTCGACAAGCGTCCGATCGGCAGTGCCGACGCACTGGTGGCCGCGGTGCGGTCCAAGGCGCCCGGCGATCAGGTGACGCTGACCTACCTGGATGCCAGCGGAGCGTCCAAGACTGTGCAGGTCACCCTGGGTAAAGCGCCTCAGTGACGAGGACTGGTGGGTCCGCTGTGTTGGTGCGGCGGTCCCAGCTTCGGCTCTCCTTCGTCGAGCCTCGCTGAACCGCTGTGTTGGTGCGGCGGTCCC
>CAYNJD010000351.1:0-3509 GCA_964397355.1 uncultured Mycobacterium sp.
CTAACGAGCCGGTCCGACAAGAATCCCAACTCTAAAACCACAGTGACACAAGTGATTACAGTGGCACACGAGGTCGGCGGCGGTCAATTCAGTCAGCTGGCGACACGTCCCACCAGGGCATGCGACGCAATACGCCTCACTGCGCCTGGCTCACCGACGACATGTGGAAGTCGGGGATCCGCAGTGACGGCATCACCGCCCGGGTCGCCCAGTCGCCCCACTCCCGCGGCAGTGTCGGTTCGGCGATGCCGGCCTGGCTGGCGCGGCGCAGCAGGTCCAGCGGGCTCTCGTTGAACCGGAAGTTGTTGACCGCCGCGCTCACCTTGCCGTCCTCGACCAGATAGACGCCGTCGCGGGTCAGCCCGGTCAGCAGCAGCGTGGTCGGGTCGACTTCGCGGATGTACCACAGTGTGGTGAGCAGCAGCCCGCGCTCGGTGGAGGCGATCATCTCGTCCATGCTGGCCGAGCCACCCGTCATCAACAGGTTGTCGGCGGCCAGCGCGACCGGAACCCCGAACTCCGCGGCGGCGGCCCGCGGGTACGCCAGCGCGTTGATCACCCCGCCGCGAATCCAGTCCACACAACCGATGTCCAGGCCGTTGTCGAACACCGATGCCGTCTCCGAGGAGGTGCCGGTCGCCACGAACGGCGCGCACTCGAGTTCGAACGCATGCGGGTCGGAGTACAGCGTCAACGGCAGGTCGGTGAGCCGCTCCCCCACCCGGGTGCCGCCGCCGGGCGCCGACAGCGCGGTGCGACCCTCCTGTGCGCCCCGGCCGCTCATCGTCCAGCCCAGGTAGATCATCATGTCTGCCACCGTGGACGGCGGCATCAACGTCTCGTACCGGCCGGCCGGCAACTCCACGCTGCGCGACGCCCACCCCAACCGCGTCGACAGCTGCTCCAGCAATGAATCCGTTGGCACATCGACGAAATCCGGGGTGCTGACCCCGGCCCAGGCGCTGGCGCCGTCGCGTTTGGCGTTGATCTCCACCGTCCCGGTGGGCTGGGTGAAACGCCGTCGCAGCCCGGTCGACGACGCCAAGAATGTCGTCGCCACCTCGTGTCGGGCGAAACCGTAGAGCTGGTCGGCACCGCGAAAGCCGCGGCTCAACGCCCCGGCCAGCCCGGCGAAGACCTCCGCGCCGGTTCCCGGTGCGTCGGCGTCCCAGTCGTCGGGCACACCGTTGCCGCCCACCAGGTCCGCGGCATCGCGGGCTTCCGGTGCGCCCGCGGCGGTTTCCGCGGAAGCCGCCACCAGTTCGGGGATCAGCGCCGGGTCCACTTCGGCCGAGCACAGCGAGCCGACCCGCGGCCCCTCGTCGTCACGGACGACCGAGACCACCGTGGTGGTCCGGCTGTTCGATACCCCGTTGGTGGTCATCGAGTTGCCCGCCCAGCGCAGCGACGCCTCGGCCTTATCGGTGACCAGCACGATGGTCTCGGTATCCGATCGGCCCGCCGCAGCCCCCAGGGCGAGGTCGATCACCTGCTGCGCGGGAATCATCGGCCCCCCTCGGCCCGGGTGTTGAGTACGTTGATGCCCCGGAACAGCGCCGAGGGACAACCGTGACTGACCGCCGCCACCTGGCCGGGTTGGGCCTTGCCGCAGTTGAACGCCCCGCCCAGCCGCCAGGTGGCTGGGCCGCCGACGGCCTCCATCGCGTTCCAGAAGTCGGTGGTGGTGGCCTGATAGGCGACGTCGCGCAGCTGCCCGTCGAGCCGGCCGTCGCGGATCCGGAAGAACCGCTGACCGGTGAACTGAAAGTTGTAGCGCTGCATGTCGATCGACCACGAGCGATCCCCGACGATGTAGATGCCGTCGTCGACCCGGCTGATCAGATCTGCGGTGCCCAGGTCCTCGGTGCCGGGCTGCAGCGACACATTGGCCATCCGCTGGATCGGGACGTGGTGCGGCGAGTCGGCGTACGAGCACCCGTTGGAGCGGGTCTGGCCCAGTCGCGGCGCAAACACCCGATCCAGCTGATAGCCGACGAACATGCCGTCGCGCACCAGATCCCAGCTCTGTGCGGCCACCCCCTCGTCGTCGTAGCCGATGCTGGCCAGCCCGTATTGCACGGTGCGGTCGGCGGTCACGTTCATCACCGGGGAGCCGTAGCGCAGGGTGCCGAGCTTGTCCGGCGTGGCGAACGAGGTGCCGGCATAGGCGGCCTCATACCCGATGGCACGGTCGTATTCGGTTGCGTGACCGATGGATTCGTGGATGGTCAGCCACAGGTTGGTCGGATCGATCACCAAGTCGGTCGGCCCGGCGCTCACACTGGGGGATTTCATCTTCTCGGCGAGCAGCACCGGCAGCTGCGCCAGCTCCCTCGACCAGTCCCACACGTCGTCGCCGGCCACCGCCTCCCAGCCACGTGCGGTAGGCGGCGCCAGGGTGCGCATCGAGTCGAAGCCGTCGGGCCCGACCGTGACCGCGTCGCAGACCGGCATCACCCGCACCCGTTGCTGGGTGATCGACGACCCTGACGTGTCGGCGTAGAAGCTCTGTTCCTTGACCGCGGTCACGGAAGCGGACACGTGGTCCACCCCATCGGAGGCCAATAGCCGGCCCGAGTAGTCCTCCAGCACGTCCACCTTGTCGGGGGTGGGCACGTCGAACGGGTCGATCGCATAGTCCGACACCCAGGTGGCGTCGCGGTACACCGGCTCGGCGGCCAGCTCGACGCGCTCGGCGTTGAGGGCGGCCAGCGTGGTGGCCACCTGCACCGCCCGGCGAGCGGTATCGGCGGCCACGCTCGGGGCCAGCTCGGCGTGCGAGGCGAAGCCCCAGGTGCCGTCGACGATCACCCGCACCGCGAAACCGAGTTCGCGGTTGACGACGGCGGTCTCCAGCTCGCCGTCGCGCAGCCGGACGACTTCGGTGGCGATCCGGTGAATCCGCAGGTCGGCGTGGTCGGCGCCGGCCGCTCTGGCCGCCGAAAGTGCCGCATCGGCCAGCTCGTGGCGGGGCAGGGCCAGAAATTCGGCATCGATCCCCCGGTTCGGTGTCACCGGTCCACGGTATCGAGCGGTTTTAATACCTGCATGGCAGACTCGCCGCGCCGGACCACCGCCCTCGGTTACGCGCTGCTGGCCCCGAGCCTGTTCGGGGTGGTGGCGTTCCTGCTGTTGCCGATGCTGGTGGTGGTGTGGCTGAGCCTGCACCGTTGGGATCTGCTGGGGCCGATCAGCTACGCCGGCGCCGATAACTGGCGATCGGTGCTGACCGATCCGGTGTTCGGCAATTCGCTTGTGGTGACCGTGGTTTTCGTGGCGATCGTGGTGCCGGTGCAGACCGCGCTGGGGCTGGGCGTCGCGGTGCTGCTGGCCCGCGAGTTGCCCGGCAGCGGGGTGTTCCGCACCGTGTATGTGCTGCCGTGGATCTGCGCGCCGCTGGCGATCGCGGTGCTGTGGCGCTGGATCCTGTCGCCGTCCGACGGCGCCGTCTCTGCGGTGCTGGGGCAGCGCATCGAGTGGCTGACCGACCCCGGGCTGGCGCTTCCGCT
>CAYNJD010000352.1:0-3506 GCA_964397355.1 uncultured Mycobacterium sp.
CTGCTGATCGAGCAGCATCCCGACCAGTAGCGCGAACGGATCCGCCGAGAGCAGGCCGTCGGCCTCGGGGTCTTGAACGAGGCGGAGTTTCGGAGTCACAAGCCACCTATCGCCGGGAGAGCGGACGACCCTACGTCTGCGTTACACCACCATAGGAGAGCGTAACCATGGATATCGACCGGACGGAATGAGCCTCGCCTGCGAGGTTCCACCCCAGCCGACCAAAACGATCCTTTGGTCTGTGTCGGTGGAGTGTGCAACGGTATAGCCAGACCACCGGCGGCCGGATCTCCAGGAGAGAAACATGAGACGTGCAGTGACAGCCCTGATCACAGCGGCGGTTGCCGCGATCGCCCTTGCCGCCACCGCCGGCGCGATACCCGACCAGGGCACACCCGAATTCGACAACTACATGCAAGGCCTGGAACGCAACGGTTTCCACTTGAATCCCGACACCGCGTGGCGCGTCGCCCATCAGGCCTGTGAAGGCGGGCTTCCCGGATTCATCGGGTGGGAGCTGGTGGCGCAGGGCGTCGTCGGGCCGGGGGCGGATCAGCGGTTGATGGATGTTGCCCGCCAATACGCCTGCCCGGTGAAGTAGTCAGCCGCTCTTGCGGCGGAACTCGCGGCGGCTCTCGAGCGGGCCGTGCGACTTGGACTGCTTGGCGCCGGCGTCCTTGTGGTCGGAGCCGCCGCTCGACTGCGCCTTCTTGCGGTCCAGGGCCTCCCGAAACCTGCGCTTGTTCTCGTCTGCGGCGGAATCTGATTCGGGCATGACCAGGAGCGTAGCTCAGCGCATGCCCGGCGGCATGCCGTAAAGGTGCGCGATCGGCAGCGTCAGCAGCACCCGGCGATCGGTCACCATGGCCTCGCGGTACTCGTCCCAATCCGGGTGCTCGCCGGCGATATTGCGGTACAGCTCGACCAGCGCCTCGACGGTGTCGTCGCCGGGCGCGGCGGCCGGAGGCGTCAGCTGGGCGTCACCCTCGGCGACGGCATAAGACCAGCCGTCATCGGAACTGACCAGAAGGGACGCCCTCGGGTCGCGACGCAGGTTGCGGGTCTTGGCCCGCGGCTCGGTGACCGACACCTGCACCGCGACGGCGCGCGGGTCGAAGTGGTACCGCACGTTCGACAGTTGGGGACGGCCGTCGCGTTTGATGGTGGCCAATACACCGAGTGCGTTCCCACTGATCAAGGCCAGCAACTTGTCGTCGAACACCTGGCGTCCCATGTCGGCAGCGTACCGATTGAAGCGGGTGCGCGGGCGTCGTTACCATCGCGCGGGTGACCAGGTATGCGGCGCTGCTGCGCGGCGTCAACGTCGGCGGGGTCAATCTCAAGATGGCCGACGTCGCCGATGCGTTGAGCCGCGCCGGATTCGGCGAGGTCCGCACCGTACTCGCCAGCGGCAACGTACTGCTGGATTCACCGGACGACGCCGGCGCGGTGCGCGCTGCCGCCGAGGCGGCGTTGCAGCAGCGCTTCGACTATCCGGCCCGGGTGCTCGTCTACGACATCGACACGCTGCGCACCCTGGCCGCCGCCTATCCGTTCGAGCCGGAGGTCCCCGGATATCACTCCTATGTCACCTTCGTCGCCGACGACGCGGTGCTGACCGAACTATCCGAGATCGCCGCCGCCTCCGGCCCCGACGAGAAAATCGCCCTCGGCGACGGGGTCATCTACTGGCAGATCCCCAAGGGCAACACCTTGACCAGCAGCGTGGGCAAGACCATGGGCAGCAAGCGGTACGCGTCGTCGACCACGACTCGAAACCTGCGCACGCTGACCAAGATGCTGCGCTGAGGGGCCGGTAGGGTCGGGCAGGTGAGCCAGGCACAGAAAGTCACCCTGACCGGCGTCTCCGAGACCGCGTTGCTGACGCTGAACGCGCGGGCGACCGAAGCCCGGCGCTCCGACGGCATCATCGACGACCCGATGGCGATCAGCCTCGCCGACTCCATCGATTTCGATTTCGCGAAGTTCGGGCCCACCCGTCAGGACATCGCGCTGCGTGCACTGGCCATCGACATCGAGGCCCGCCGCTTCCTTCGACAGCACCCGACGGGCACCGTCGTCGCCCTGGCCGAGGGGCTGCAGACCAGCTTCTGGCGGCTGAGCGCAACGGTTCCGGATCCGCAATTCCGTTGGCTCACCGTTGATCTGCAACCGGTCATCGACATCCGCGAGCGACTGTTACCGGCGGCGCCGCAGATGTCGGTCTGCGCCCAGTCCGCACTGGACTACAGCTGGATGGATCAAGTCGATCCGGCCGACGGGGTGTTCATCACCGCCGAGGGCCTGCTGATGTATTTGCAGCCCGAACAGTCCCTGGCGCTGATCGCCGAGTGCGCCCGCCGGTTCCCGGGCGGCCGGATGGTCTTCGATCTGCCGCCCGCCTGGATCGGCTGGCTGATCCGCCACCGCGTGCCGATATCGCTGCGCTACCGGGCGCCGTCGATGCCCTTCACGCTGTCGGCCGCCGATACCACCAAGCTGGTGGAGACCGTGCCCGGCGTCCGGGCGGTCCACGATCTGCAGCTGCCGCGGGGACGGGGACTGGTGTTCAACACGTTGCTGCCCAGCGCCTACCGGCTGCGGTTCCTCGCCGACGCACGCCCATCGCTGACGCTGCTGGAATTCGGCTAGGAATCGCCCGCTTCGGCGTTGTCGAAGGCGGCGTCGAGGTAGCGCAGCGCATCGGCTTTGGCGAGGCCGACCGCACGCGCGGCGGCCACGAAGGCGCTCGCCGCCGCCGTCATGGCCGTATCGGCGGGATCGCTGCTTGCCACAAAGGTGCCGAAACGGCCCCGGGTCTCCACGATCCCAGCGGCCTCCAGCTCGCGGTAGGCCCGAGCCACCGTATTGACCGCCAAACCCAGCTGGCCGGCCAGCTCGCGCACCGTCGGCAGCCTGGTTCCCGCCGGTAGGTCCCCGCTGCGCACCGCCTCGATCATCCGCAACCTGACCTGCTCGAAGCGCGGTGCGCCCGGCTGCACGTCGATTCCCAGCAGCGCCGTGAAGTCCATGCGGCCAGTATGTCCTGCGTTCTGCGCGGCACCGCTATGTTGGTGACGTGCAGGTTGCGGTGCTCAGTGGCGCAGGGATCTCGGCGGAAAGCGGGGTGCCGACCTTCCGCGACGACAAGAACGGCCTGTGGGCCCGCTTCGACCCCTACGAACTGTCCAGCGTCAACGGCTGGCAGCAGCACCCCGAGCGGATCTGGGGCTGGTACCTGTGGCGCCACTATCTGGTGGGCCGCGTCGAGCCGAACGCGGGTCATCGCGCAGTCGCGGCCTGGGAGCAGCACGCCGACGTGCACGTCATCACCCAGAACGTCGATGATCTGCACGAGCGAGCCGGCAGCTCCGCCGTCCACCACCTGCACGGCAGTCTGTTCGAGTTCCGTTGCGCGGCTTGCAGTCACCCCTATACCGGGGAGCTGCCCGAGATGTCCGAGCCGACGCTGGAGGTGCCGCCGCCGCAGTGCGGCTGCGGCGGGC
>CAYNJD010000353.1:0-3488 GCA_964397355.1 uncultured Mycobacterium sp.
AGCGGATGCGCTCGGACTACATGGGCATGCTCGGCACCGTGATGAACAGCCTTGCGCTGCAAGACTTCCTGGAGAAGGAAGGCATCGACACCCGGGTCCAGACCGCGATCACCATGGGGCAGGTCGCCGAGCCCTACATCCCGCTGCGGGCGCAGCGGCACCTGGAGAAGGGCCGGGTGGTGATCTTCGGCGCCGGCATGGGGCTGCCGTACTTCTCCACCGACACCACCGCCGCCCAGCGGGCGCTGGAGATCGGCGCCGAGGTGGTGTTGATGGCCAAGGCGGTCGACGGGGTGTTCACCGAGGATCCGCGGGTCAACCCGGATGCCGAGCTGCTCACCACGATCACGCATCGCCAGGTCATCGACCGTGGGCTGCGGGTGGCCGATGCCACCGCGTTCAGTCTCTGCATGGACAATGGCATGCCGATCCTGGTGTTCAACCTGCTGACCGACGGGAATATCGCGCGGGCGGTCGCGGGTGAGAAGATCGGGACACTGGTCACCACCTGACCGACGCGGTGGGGCACCACCCGCTTGCGGGGGAGAGGAACGGCGCAATGATTGACGAGGCGCTCTTCGATGCCGAAGAGAAGATGGAGAAGGCCGTGGCGGTTGCCCGCGACGACTTGGCGACCATTCGCACCGGACGGGCCAACCCGGGCATGTTCTCCCGGATCGTCATCGACTACTACGGCGCGACGACCCCGATCACCCAGCTGTGCAGCATCAACGTGCCCGAGGCGCGGCTGGTGGTGATCAAGCCCTACGAGGCCTCCCAGCTGGGCGCCATCGAGACGGCGATCCGTAACTCGGACCTGGGCCTGAACCCCACCAACGACGGTGCGCTGATCCGGGTGGCGGTGCCGCAGCTCACCGAGGAGCGGCGCAAGGAACTGGTCAAGCAGGCCAAGGGCAAGGGTGAGGACGCCAAGGTCTCGATTCGCAATATCCGTCGCAAGGCGATGGAGGAGCTGCACCGCATCCGCAAGGACGGCGACGCCGGCGAGGACGAGGTCGGCCGGGCGGAGAAGGACCTGGACAAGTCCACCCAGGCCTACGTCGGCCAGATCGACGAGCTCGTCAAGCACAAAGAAGGCGAGTTGCTGGAGGTCTAGCGGCCGTCCAGCAGGCAAACAACCGTGGCAGGCAAGAACACCGACACCGGCGTAGACACCGCGGATTCGCAGCCCAAGAAATCACGAGCCGGGCGCAACCTGCCCGCGGCCATCGTCGTCGGCGCCCTGCTGGCCGGCCTGCTGGTCGCCACGCTGCTGTTCGCCCCGCGCTTCTGGGTGCTCATTCTGGCGGTGGCCGCGCCGGTCGCCACCCACGAGGTGACCCGCCGGCTGCGCGAAGTCGGCTACGACGTGCCGTTCATCCCGCTGGCGCTCGGCGGGCAGGCCATGCTGTGGCTGTCGCTGCCGTTCGGTGCCAGGGGAGTGCTGGGCGCGTTCGGCGCGACCGTGGTGATCGCCATGATGTGGCGGCTGGTCGACCGGGGGCTGAACCACGCCCCGGTCAATTACCTGCGGGACGTGTCGGCGATGATCCTGATCGCGGTCTGGGTGCCGCTGTGCATGAGCTTCGCGGCACTGCTGGTCTTTCGCGACGACGGTCCCGGTCGGGTGCTGTGCCTGCTGTTCCCGGTCGTCTTCTCCGACATCGGCGGGTACGCCGTCGGTGTGCTGTTCGGCAAGCACCCGATGGCGCCGGCGATCAGCCCGAAGAAGTCCTGGGAGGGTTTCGGCGGATCACTGGTGCTCGGTGTGGCAGCGGCGATCTTCGCGGTGACGGTGTTCCTGGACCGGCAGTGGTGGGTGGGATTGCCGCTGGGCCTGCTACTGGTGTTCACCGGGGTCTTCGGCGACCTCATCGAATCCCAGGTCAAACGGGATCTGGGCATCAAGGACATGGGCCGGCTGCTGCCCGGCCACGGCGGGATCATGGACCGGCTCGACGCGCTGCTGCCGTCGGCCGTGATGACCTGGCTCGTGCTGACCGTGCTGCCCTGAGTCACCGGCATACTGGTACCGACCATGAAACAGCAGCTGGTGTTCACCGCACCGCGGCGGGCCGGAATCTCGAAGCCGCCTCGGCATCTGGCCGACCTCGATGCTGACGGCATCACCGCCGCCGTCGCCGAACTGGGCCTGCCGGCATTTCGCGCCAAGCAGCTGGCCAACCAGTACTACGGCCGGCTGATCGCCGACCCGCAGCAGATGACCGACCTGCCGGCTGCGGTGCGCTCCCCGGTGGCCGAGGCGCTGTTCCCCACGCTGCTGACCGCGGTCAGCGAAATCGAGTGCGACGCCGGTGAGACCCGCAAGACGCTGTGGCGGGCACACGACCACACCAAATTCGAGTCGGTGCTGATGCGCTATCCCCGCCGCAACACCGTGTGCATCTCCTCGCAGGCCGGCTGCGGCATGGCCTGCCCGTTCTGCGCGACCGGCCAGGCCGGGCTCACCCGCAACCTGTCGGCCGCCGAGATCCTCGAGCAGGTGCGGGCGGCGGCGGTGGAGTTGGCCGAACGCGATCAGGGCCGGCTGTCCAACATCGTGTTCATGGGCATGGGGGAGCCGCTGGCCAACTACGCCCGGGTGGTGGCCGCGGTCCGGCGGATCACCGCGCCGCCGCCGAACGGGTTCGGCATCTCGGCGCGAGCGGTGACGGTGTCGACGGTCGGGCTGGCCCCGGCGATCCGCAAGCTCGCCGACGAGCGCCTCGGCGTGACGCTGGCGCTGTCGCTGCACACCCCCGACGACGAGTTGCGTGACACCTTGGTCCCGGTCAACAACCGGTGGAAGGTCGGCGAAGCCCTCGACGCCGCGCGCTACTACGCCGACGTGACGGGCCGGCGGGTGTCGGTGGAATACGCGCTGATCCGCGACGTCAACGACCAGCCCTGGCGGGCCGACCTGCTGGGCCGCAAACTGCACCGGGCATTGGGACAACTGGTGCACGTCAACGTGATTCCGCTCAACCCGACACCCGGCAGCGACTGGGACGCGAGTTCCAAGCCCGTGGAGCGCGAGTTCGTCCGCCGGGTCCGGGCACAGGGCGTGGAGTGCACGGTGCGAGACACCCGCGGGCGTGAGATCGCCGCCGCGTGCGGTCAGCTGGCCGCCGAAAGCCAGTGACAGCGCCGCGAGATTGCACTCCCGCCGGGAAAATCGCCGATTCTCCTGCGCGGATGCAATCTCGAGGAATAGCCGGCGGCCGGCCGTCAGCGCAGCCAGCCGCGCTTACGGCCGACGATGTCGCGCAGCACGACGAACAGCGACAGCGCGGCGAACCCGATCACGAAGTAGTCCTCGACGTGGCCGATGTGGTTGCCGCGCAGCATCAGCAGCAGGAACCCGACGATGCCCAGGCCCACGATGTGCCAGGTGCGGTGGTTGATGGCGCTCCAACCCCACGCCGCAGACGGCACCTCGGCGGTGTCAACACCTTGGCGCGCAACCTCGGTACTGGCCACTTCGACTC
>CAYNJD010000354.1:0-3471 GCA_964397355.1 uncultured Mycobacterium sp.
CATGCGGCGGTCCCAGCTTCGCCTCTCCTTCGTCGAGGCTCGCTGAACCACCGGGTTCATGCGGCGGTCCCAGCTTCGCCTCTCCTTCGTCGAGGCTCGCTGAACCACCGGGGTCGGCCACCGCTGCCGCCGCGGTGAGGATGGCTTCATCGGTGGCGTGGGCGTGGCCCTGGCCGTCGCGCGGCTGCGTGCACGCCCGGGCCGCGGCCCGCAGCGTGCGGGTGTCCAGGCTGCCGGTGTCGTCGGTTGTGGCGGTCGGCGGTACGGAGCGCACCACCTTGAGCCGGTTCTCGGTCAGGGTGCCGGTCTTGTCGAAGCAGACGGTCTGAACCCGGCCCAGCGCCTCCACCGCGCGGGGGGTGCGCACCAGCACGCCGTGCCGGGACAGCCGCTGCGCGGCGGCCAGCTGGGCCAGGGTCGCCACCAGCGGCAGGCCCTCGGGAACGGCGGCCACCGCGATCGCCACCCCGTCGGCGACCGCCTGGCGCAGCGATGCACGGTGCAGCAGCGCCAAGCCGCTCACCGCGGCGCCGCCGGCCAGTGTCAGCGGCAGCACCTTGGCGGTCAGCTCGCGCAGCCGGGCCTGTACCCCGGCCGCGGTGTCGACGTCGGCGATCGCCGACAGCGCTCGACGCGCAGCGGTGCCCGCGCCGGTCGCCACCACGATCGCCCGGGCGTGCCCGGCGACGATCGCGGAACCCTCGAACAGCATGCTGGCCCGTTCGCGGTCGCCGACCGCGACCGGGTCGACCTGTTTGTCCACCGGCAGTGACTCACCGGTCAGCAGCGACTCGTCGACCTCGAGGTCCTCTGCGGTCAGCAGCCGCGCGTCAGCAGGCACCACGTCGGGGGCGGCCAGGTCGATGACGTCGCCCGGGCGAAGTGATTTCGCCGCCAGCGTGACCGTGCGCCGGCCGTTGCGGGCCGCATCCAGGCGGCGCTGCGTCGTTGCTACCGGGGGCAGCACCACCCGGCGGGCCAGCGTGTCCTGTTCGGCGAAGAGTTCGGCGACCGCCGCTTCGGCGCGGAGCCGCTGCGTCCCGCCGACCAGCGCGTTGGCGGCCATCACCCCGGCGACCAGCAGCGCATCGATGTTGCTGCCGAAGATCGCCGACGCCGCCGCGCCGACCGCCAGGATCGGGGTCAGCGGATCGGCGAGCTCTTCGCGAGTGGCGGCCAGCAGCCTGCCCACCCGGGTGGCCGGGCCGCGCAGCGGTGCCAGCACCGGGTGATCGGCGAAGTCTTCCAGGGTGCGGCGCCAGCTCGGCGGGCCGATCTCGACGGCCAGCGGCCGCGCCGAACCGGTCAGCCGTGAGTAGACGATCTCGGGGTCCAGTGCATGCCAGGCGGTGAGCGGCTGCGGGGTGGGATCGGGCTGGCGCAGCACCTTGCGCGCCGACAGCGAGCCCGTGACCAGGGCGGCTGCCCCGGCAGCGTTGACCGGGTTGAGCCAGCGCCGCAGCGCCAGTGGCCCGGGGGTGCCGCGCGGGTCGCCGGCGACCAGCAACAGCCCGGCCAGGGTGCTGCCGCCCTGGGCCAGCCGCACTGCCGATTCGCTGGCATGCCGGGCCACCGGCAGCGCCGACAGGATCCGCACCGCGGCGGCCAGGTCGGTGCCGGTGATGATGTCGGCGGTCCACGGGGTGGCCGCCTGCGGGTCGTCGAGCGCCACCCCGACGTCGGCGATGGCCAGCGCGGCCAGGGTGTCGGTGGAGGCGAAGTCGCGGTGCAGCGCGCTGATCAGCAACACCGGCCCGCGGTCGGCGCGCAGCTCGCGGACCAGTTTCAACAGTGGGGTGCCGGGGGGATGGCTGGCCGCGACGCTGCCGGTCAGATCCTGGGTGCCGGCCACGTGGCGCAGCACCACCCGCGCCCCGGTGCGGTGCGCGGTCTGCAGCAGCGGCACCGCGAACGGGTCGACCTCCCAGCCGACCTTGACCCGGCCGACCGTCTCGCCGTCGACGATCAGATCGGCGCGCTCCAGCCCCTGCACCGGCGCCGCCGACGGCTGCGCGCGGACCCAGCGCAGCCGGGCGCCGGTGGCCGGCAGCTCGTCGGGGTCGGGGTCGGGGGCCTGCTCGCCGTGCAGCAGGGCGTCGGCGACCTCGTAGACGCGGTCCTCGTCCCAGCCGGGCAGCTCGCCGCGGGCGTGCAGCACCGCGCGGGCATCCCCGCGCAGCGCCGCCCCGTCGATGACGATCACCTTCACCCGGTCCAGCCGGCGCAGCGCGCCCGGGTCCAACACCAGCTGCCCGGCGTCGGCCAGGCCACGCCCGAGCACCGCGCCGAACGCCTGCCGGCCCAGGTAGGCCCCCTTCGGAACCCCGGCCAGCACCGCGCCGGCGGCCTCGTTGGCGCCCCCACCGGCCAGCAGTGCGCCGGCGGCGGCGATCAGCGAGGCGTTGGCGGCCTGGTCGGCGTACTCCTCCACCGGCCCCGACATCGACCCCTTGGCGGTGTCGATGGCCGAGTCGATGGCGCCGTCGACCACCACGTGCGAGGCCTCACCGGCCGCGGTGGCCGCCGAATTGTGCCGGGGGGTCTGCGAGCCGGCCCCGGCCGAGGAGATGATCGGAACCACCGCGGCCTGCGGTCGCCGCGGCGATGCCAGCTGTCGTTCCCGGTCCTCCCAGCGGCGGCGGTGCGCGGCGGCCTCGGAGATCTGCAGGCCGCGCTGGGCCAGGTCCACCAGCGGGGTGCCCACCGCCTGGGTGAGCCCGTTGGTCACGGCGGTGGAGGCGGCCAGCGCGAGATCGGTGCCGACGCGACCGAGCCGCGATTCCAGCATCGACACGATGCGCGGCTGGTTGCTGACGACGGCGGCGGCGCCGCGGGCGGCCAGCGGTGCGACGGGCAGTCTGCCCACCCAGCCGGTCACCGCAGCGCCGATGGCCACCACGTCCATCGCGGCCACGGTCAGCGGCACCAGCAACGCCAACGGGTTGCCCGGATCGGCGAACGGCGCGGTGCGCGGTGCGGATCGCGGATGTGGCCGGCCCAGCTCCTTGGTCACCGCGGTCACCGTGTCGCAGACCTCGCGCAGCACCCGGTCGCTGTCGGCGTCCGGCGCCAGGTCGATCACCAGCCGGCCCAGCGCACCCTCGATGTGGGCGCCGGCCACGCCGGGAATGTTGCGGACCGGCTGCTCGACGGTGTCGGCGTGTTCATACCAGCGCGAGAACGGCAACAACCGTTCCAGATCCAGGTGCACGCGGCGGCCGCTGCGCCAGCGCACCGGCAGGGCCGTGCCGGTGCCGGAGTCGCCCAGGAACCGTCCGGCGGTCTGGCTGACCGACTCGACCACCGGGCCCAGCAGCGTCTGCACCGTGTCGGTGGCGCTGCCGCGTATCCAGGTGGTGCTCTCGGCTGCACCGTTCACGCCGGCTCGCAGCAGCTGCACCGCGCCGCCGGTGATACCACCGACGACGGCGGCTACACCCGGGACCATCATTGCCTCACCTCTCGGGGATT
>CAYNJD010000355.1:0-3470 GCA_964397355.1 uncultured Mycobacterium sp.
TCCGCAATAACTGCGGATAAAGGCTTCGGTGTGCTACGGCAGCATGCTGGCATCGCGGCCGGTGATCACCGAGCGCCGGGCTTGGTCCTCGACTACCTCGACAAACGCATTGAGTGTCGCGATCAACCGCATGTCTTCGACGCTGCGGGCTCGGGCATTGAGCAGCTCGCCGGTGCACACCAGGTAGGCCAGGCAGCGTGCCCGGCTGATCGCGACGTTGAGGCGTTTGCGGGAGAACAGGAAATCAGCGCCACGGGTCATGTCGGCCCCGGTCGAGGTGGCCATGCTGAAGAACACCACCGCGGCTTCTTGCCCCTGAAACCTATCGACGGTACCGATCGGGACACCGGCAAGGGCTGGCTCTTGGGCCAGGCGCTCGCCGATGGTGCGGACTTGATCGTTGTAGGCGGCGACCACCATGATGTCGCCGGCGGTCAGCGGCTTCGTGTCACGTTCCCGATCCGTCCAGTCGATGCCGATCAGCCGGGTGAGTTCGGCGGCGATCAATTCGGCTTCTTCGATCGACTCGGTGGACCGGTCCTGATGGTGGGCTTGCAGCCAGCGCAGCCCGGTGCCGTGCTGGGTGGTCTGTACGTTGCACGCCGATTCGCTGGTGAGTCGCCCGTCGTAGAAGGCCTTGGAGATGAACGTGCAGACGTCGTCGTGCATCCGCCAGGTCTGCGACAGGAAGACACCACGCTCGGCCGGGATGGTGACCGCGGTATCAAGGATGTGCTCCAAGGCGCTGCGATCGGATCCATTCGGGTGGTCGGCCTGGGTGACTTGCGGAAGTTGCTGTGGATCACCGAGCAAAATCAAGTTGTCCGCTCCGAGTGAGGCAGCGAGGGTGTCGGCCAAGCCGAGTTGTCCGGCTTCGTCGACCAACAACACGTCGACCGGAAGGGCACGCATCGCCGCACTAGAGAACAGCCAGGCCGACCCGGCGATCAAGTTGTAGTCCCGCTTGGCGCACTGCGGGTTTTTCGTGGCCCGGGTAACACCGTCGGGTACCGGGTCCGTATCCGACTTGGGTTTGCGTACCGCCCGCAGCAGGTCGCGGTCGCCGGCATTGTCGAAGACTTCGAGAATCTTGCCGAGCAGGTTGTCGATGGCGGCGTGGCTCATCGCGGTGATGCCGACCCGGCGGCCCGCTTTGATCAACGCGTGCACGAGATGTGCTGCGCTGTAGCTCTTCCCGGTGCCCGGCGGCCCCTGTACCGCCACATAGCTGTGGTCGAGTTCGGTGACCCACCCGATCATGTCGGCAAGGTCGTCATTGAACTCCCCACCAGCGGGGCCGCCGCCGGCACGGAATTTCGGCTTCTCGCGGCGCAGTAGTGCCACCGTCACCGGGTTGGGGGCGGCGCCGTCGAGCAGTTCGCTGGCGAACTCCGACAGCGCCAGCCTCTTGTATTTCGCTGACACCCAGTCGTCGACGATCACCACGTCCGGCACCTCGGCCTTCTCGTCGTCCCAGGCCAGGGTGATCTGCCCGGCTTGGGCGTCCAGGGCGTCAACACCGGCGAACTGGGTCTTCTCGTCGGCGGTCACATACAGCACGTTGCCGCCCTCGGCCGGGAATTTTCCGGCCGGTTGCGGTGGAAACGTCAGCTGCAGTCGCGGTTTCTTCTGCCGGCCGATTGGTGGGGTCAACTCCCCTGGACACAGGCCGGCCAGCGCTTCGTCGTCGTCGAACAAGGTCGTCGGATCACCTTGGCATTTGACACGTTTGGGTGCGGCGTAGGCCAGCCACTCCCGGCCCCAGTAGCCGAGCAGATCACCGAGCAGGTGTTCGGGGGTGTCCGGTGCAAAAGCGTGCAATCGGTCGATACGCTCGTCGAGTTCGCGTTCGTCTTCTTGTTGTTCGAGTTCGGCTGCTCGCCAGGCGAGGTCACCGGGACGCTGGGTGATCAGCCAGTCACGCAAGGCGAGGGTCGCCCGGACATCGTCTTCGTTGTAGGCGGCGATGCGCTGCAGCGCGGCCGCATCGGAGCTGGTCATGTACCGCTCGTATTCAATGACGGCACTGGCTCCCTGATCAATGTCGTGGCCGCGTTGAAAGTCGGTCAGCCGTTCCAGAGATTTCAGGCCGTAGGACTCCACGCCGGCCTGAACAGCATTGCAGGCCACTGGATACAGGTCGATGAAGAATCCGGTCGCGATCAATTCACCCAGCTCCGCCACACGGACACCGTGCATGGCGGTGAGGCGTTGCAGCGCCGAACGTTCGGTGTGGTTGTAGTGGTAGGCGTGCGCGCCCGGGTGCGTTACCCGACGTGCGGTCAGAAAGTCGATCAATGCCGCGACAGCTGTTGCCTCCCCCGCCGTGTCGTGCGCCCACCAGGACCGGTAATGCCAGTGGCCGTCGGTGCCACGCTCCAGGCAGCCGAACAGGAAGAACAGCCCGGTGTCGATCCGCCAGAACGGGTGGCCTTCGAAGTCGATGAACACCTCACCATCATCGGGTTGGGGTAGCGCCGGTAGGCCGCGCTCGGCGTCGAGCGGTTCGATCAGCCGGAACGGAACCGGTCCGGCGCAGTCCTGGCGGGCCTGGACTTGCAGCGCGGCCTGCTCAATCAGTCGAATGGACCGCTCCGGGCGAAGACCGTCGATCTCACCGGCCGTCTTGGCCAGCCCGGCCAGGGTGGTGACGCCGTGCTCGGCCAGCACCGCTCGTTCCGGTGCGCGGATGCCAGCGATGTAGATCAGCGAATCCTCGTCGCGCCACCGCGTGGTGCACACGTGGCGGAACTCGCAGAAGTCGCAGTGCGCACACGGTTCGGGGACGGTGCCGCTGGGCGGTCCGACAGCCAGCGCCGCGGTGAGTTGCCCGCGCAGCCGACGCCAATACGGGGCGTACTCCTCAACGATCAGCGATTCGATCTCGCCGGAGCCCAGCCACAGCTGCATGCGGTGGGGCCGGGTGCCGGTGAGCGCCTCGATCGCATCGGCATAGAAGCACAGCTGCAGTACGTGACCCGGTTTGGCCTCGGCGCGAGCCAATTTGGCGTCGACCGGCTCATAGCTGACCGCCCCGGTATGCGGGTGGAGCACTTTGACGACGAAGTCAGCGACTCCGCGGGTGCCGTCGTGAATAAATGGCATCTGGTAGATCACGTCATGCGAGCCGTCGAGCGGGTTGCCGACCCGGGTGACCCAGTGCTCAAACGTCTCCCCATTGTCTCGGGGAGGTACCGCGAAGACGGTCTTGCCGTCCCGCCGGTAGTCGGCCAGGCAGTCGGTTTCGTGTTGCTGGCCCTTGTCGCGCAGCAGTCGGGCGAACGAGCCGTACTCCGGATTAGGCTCGGCGCGCTGACCGGTCTCGACCTCGTGGCGCAATGCCAGATAGTGCTCGCAATCCAGCCACGCGGTGATCTTGGAAGGGGTGAGCAGGCGCTGCGCCACTGCGATGCCTCCGATCCGATGCGGTACTGGTCCTGCTGTGCACCGTAGCCAGGGGTACCGACATT
>CAYNJD010000356.1:0-3469 GCA_964397355.1 uncultured Mycobacterium sp.
CGTGGAAGCACTCCTGCAGCGCCTCGGACATGGTCGGGTGGGTGTGCACGTTGCGCGCCAGCTCGCCCGCGGTCAGGTCCCACTTCTGCGCCAGCGTGAGTTCCGGCAGCAGCTCGGACACGTCGTGGCCCACCAGGTGCCCGCCGATCAGTTCGCCGTAGCGGGCGTCGGCGATCAGCTTCACGAACCCGCTCGGGTCGCCGGCACCGTGCGCCTTGCCGTTGGCGGTGAACGGGAACTTGGCCACCTTCACGTCGTAACCCTCGGCCTTGGCCTGCTCCTCGGTCAGCCCGAAGCTGGCCACCTGCGGCTGGCAGAAGGTGGCGCGCGGCATCATCCGGTAGTCACCGAGTGACATCGTCTCGGCCCCGCCGATGGTCTCGGCGGCCACCACACCCTGCGCCTCGGCGACGTGGGCCAGCTGCAGCAGCCCGGTGACATCCCCGATGGCGTAGATGTGCGGCACCGAGGTCTGCATGTACTCGCCGACACCGATGGCGCGGCGGTCGGTGAGCGCCACCCCGGCGGCCTCCAGTCCGTAGCCGTCCACGTTGGGCGCAAACCCGATGGCCTGCAACACCTTGTCGGCCTTGAGCTCCTCGGTCTGGCCGTCCTTGCTGACGGTGACGGTGACGGACCCGCCGGCTTCGTCATCCAGGATGGACTCCACCTTGGTGCCGGTGCGGATCTTGACACCCAGCTTCTTGAACTGCTTCTCGATCTCCTTGGACACGTCGGCGTCCTCGTTGGGCAGTGCCCGCGGCAGGAACTCCACCACGGTGACGTCCACGCCGTAGTTGGCCAGCACGTAGGAGAACTCCATGCCGATGGCCCCGGCGCCGGCGATGATGATCGATTTCGGCAGCTCGCGGGTCAGGATCAACTGCTCGTAGGTGACGACGTTGGCCGACAGTGAGGTGCCCGGCACCAGTCGGGTGCTGGACCCGGTGGCGATGATCGCGTTATCGAAGGTGACGTTCTCGGTGCCGCCGTCGTTGAGCTCGACGGCCAGCGTGTTGGCGTCGGTGAACCGGCCGTAACCGTGGATCTCGGTGATCTTGTTCTTCTTCATCAGGAAGTGCACGCCGGCCACCCGGCCCTCGGCGACCTTGCGGCTGCGGTCGAACGCCGCGCCGTAGTCGAAGCTGGCCTGGCCGCTGATCCCGAAGGTGTCGGCCTCGCGATGGAAGATGTGCGCCAGCTCGGCGTTGCGCAGCAACGCCTTCGACGGGATGCAGCCGACGTTGAGGCAGACCCCGCCCCAGTATTTCGGCTCGACGATGGCGGTGTTCAGGCCCAGCTGGGCGGCGCGAATGGCCGCGACGTAACCGCCGGGGCCGGCTCCGAGTACTACGACGTCATAGTGGGTCACCCGCTCACCCTATCGGGCCGAGCAGGCCGCGAGCAGTGGCGGTCACGTGGTCACGGGACGACCTTCACAGCAGGTGATGGCGGGCGTTCGGCCGGCCAATCCATTCCAGCGACTAACATGCACAGATACATGCATGTATACATGAATGGTGGCTACGAAGACGATCTCCATCGACCTCGACGCCTACGAGCGGCTCCGAGCCGCCCGGCGGTCCCCTGACGAGTCGTTCTCCCGGGTAATCAAGCGCGCCCACTGGCGTGACGACACCCGAACCGCCGCAGCACTGCTCGAGGCACTCGCCGAGACTCCGGTGCTCGACGCGGACGTGCTGGCACGCCTCGATGAAGCGCAGCAGGCCGACACACCCCCCGAGGACCGATGGCAGTCCGGCTGAGCGTCGATACCACGTTCCTGATTGACCTGCAGCGAGAGCGATCCGCCGGTGACGATGACGGTTCGGCGCACCGACTGCTGAGGAACTCGCCCGACGCCGAACTGTTTTTGTCCACAGTTGCCCTCGGCGAATTCGCCGAGAGTTTCGCTCAGCCCGATCACCCCGTCATCACGGCTGTCCGCAACGCACACACGCTGGCACCGGTCGACGACCAAACCGCACTGACCTATGCACGGGTGTCGCGGGAGCTACGTCGCCACGGCGAACTCATCGGCACCAACGACTTGTGGATCGGGTGCACCAGCCTGCGGTTGGGTATCCCGATCGTCACCGCGAACGTGGCGCACTTTCAACGCATCAGCGGCCTGGGCATCGTCTCGTACCGCTGACAGTCAGTACGGGATGATCCCACCGACGCAGCGGTCCACGTGCTGGCAGAAGTAGTGGCCGTACAGCGGTGCCGCCGCAGCGGCCGAGGCGAACACCGCCGACATCAGCGCGATCGCCAGCGCCGCCAGCAGCGGTTTCTCCCCCACCATGGCCACGATCAGGCCGGCCACGACGCACACCGCGGCGTAGACCACCACGACGTAGACCGCCGGGGTCTTGTCGGCCAGCGAATACCACCAGGAGAACAGCCCCAGCCCGATCCCGGCCGCCGGGACCCAGACCGCCAGCAGCACCAGCGCGAACTGCCACCACTTGAGGAACCGGTACTGGCCCTCGACGACGACCGGCTTGGGAGGCTTGACCGGTGCCGGCTCGGCTCTCGATTCATCTTTCGACTCGGGCTCGTCGGCTCCGGGCTCGTCGGGTTCGGGTTTCGGCTCGTCGTCCTGCCCCGGCAGCGGCGTCGGATGCGGGCCGGTGTCGAAGCTCGGCGGCCAGTGCGGCTCGGTCAGCGGCAGCGAGCCGGTGTCGGTGGTCTCAGGCACCCGACACCACCTCAATCGCCGCCAGGGCCGCGAACCAGCCGAGGCCCAGCGCGAGCAGTGACGCGCCCAGCGTGGTCATCCAGCGACGCGAGGAGACGAACACCAGCACCAGCCCGGCGACACTGGGCACTCCGAGCACCAGCGCGATCGCAGCATCCGGGCGCAGCGGCACGGTCACCAACAGCGTCATCCCGATCCCGGTCAGGACGCCGACCGCGGTCCCGACCAGCATGATGCTGCTCAACAGCCAGGGGCGCGGCAGCGGGATCACACCAGCAGATTTTACGGCCGAAACCGCGGTCAGCGTGGTAGCGACCCGGTGATTACCGGGACTGCTTCCAGCCGAGCGTTCTCCTCGTCGGTGAAGGCGCGCCCGCGGGTCAGAAACCGCATGCCCTCCGGCGCCTCCAGGCTGAACCCGGCGCCGCGGCCGGGCACCACGTCGATGATCAGCTGGGTGTGCTTCCACGCCCCGAACTGCGGCCCGGAGATCCAGACCGGCACGTCGCCGGCTCCCCCGTTTTCAAGGTCCAGCACACCGAGCAGCACGTCGTGGTCGCCGACGATGAAGTCACCGTCGGGGTAGCACATCGGGGCCGAGCCGTCGCAGCAGCCGCCGGACTGGTGGAACATCACCGGGCCGTGCCGGGCCACCAGCCGCACCACCAACTCGGCCGCCGCGTCGGTGATCAGCACCCGCTCGGGTGCGTCCATCAGAACAGACCTGTCGCCTTCTCGGAGTAGGAGACCAGCAGATTCTTGGTCTGC
>CAYNJD010000357.1:0-3454 GCA_964397355.1 uncultured Mycobacterium sp.
TCAACGCGTTGATGGCCGACATGCGGTGGCGGATGCGGACGGGTCGCCCGCTGGTGTGAGATCGCTCGGCGGTTACTCGCCGTCGCGCCGCGCATAGGCGCGAGACGTCAAAGCGGACTCGATGACCCACGGCAGATTCAGGTATCGGAGTTGCACCGCACCGCACGCAGCTGGGCCGCGTTGGATTGATCCATGCCGACGAAAGCCTGCCTGGCCATGTGGGCCTTGTCGGCGACGTCGGTCAAGGTCCGGAGGTGGCCGTTGAGGGTGGTGACGTGGTCGGCGTGGCTGGCAGAGATCGCCTGGTGGTAGACGTCGGCGGCCCCGAAGCTCCCGAAAATGCCTGCGGCAACGCTGTTTTGATCCAGCAGCGCCGCCCCCTTCCGGGCATGCTCCGCTGCGTTGTGCGAATCGGTCGTCCCGAGCCGCAGCATGGCTGGATCGACGAACACTCCCAACCCCTCTCGCAGGCCAACCGTGGCAAGCGTCGCAGCAGACCCCGGATGCGTCAATTCAGTCCAGCGGTGGTGCGAGCGGTCACAGCATGGTGATGGCGATAAGAACCCTTTTCCGCAAAACTGCAGGTAGCTGAAGTTTCTTGTCAGTGCCCATCGCCATGACTATCGGTTCTTCGCCTATCCAGAATATCGTGCTGACCTGCAACTATATCTCATCAGGGGGACGTTGGCGGCGACGGGGCCGGGATCTACGAGTCGGCTCGGAGCGAAATTAAACCTGTGATTTCGATTTGACATCCCCCAGTAGCGGCCCTATGTTAATCCCACGTTCCACACAGGGACCGAAGTTCACTACAACTCCATCCAATCGGGGGGAATCATGAAAGCTATTGCACTAGGCGCTGTTGCTGGTGGGGCTGCTGTTGCGGCGTTCTTGACCGCTGGCGCCGCCAACGCCGAGGCCGGCACCTCGACGATGGACTGGACTCCGGTCTACGACGACGCCGCCGCGAAGCTGCTGCAGGGCCCGGACTCGTTGATCTGGTCCGTTCCGTCCACCTTCACACCGATTGAGGGCGACACGCTCGAAGGCGACACCTACATCACGCACTCGCCCGGCGGGTTCAACACCATCTTCGTCGACGACAACGGGGACATCTACGCCCAGAACCAGCTGTTCCCGGGGTTCACCAACCTGTACTACGACGAGGGCGGCGACGGAAAGGATGCCGTTGACTTCCTGAAGACTCCGTTCGGGCAGATCGACCTGTCGTCGATGGCGGCGTCGTTCGCCCCGGCTGACCTGTCCGAGCTGCCCGAGGCCTCGCCGCTGGAGGCGCTGCAGAGCGCCGGCCTGTACAGCGCGCTGAACCTGGGTCTGGACGAGGTTCCGGACGGCCTGAAGTGGGAGCCGGACTACGATCTGGCCGGTGCGCAGCTGCTGGCCGACGATGACCCGTTCTCGCAGACCTGGAAGTTGGATGCTTCTTTCACCAACACTGAAGGCGAGACGATCACGGGCACCAACTACGTCACCCAGTCGCTGTTCGGTGGCGGGATCGACAACCAGTTCGTCACTGAGGACGGAGCCATCTACGCCCAGGACCAGCTGGGCTTCGGGTTCACCAACCTCTACTACGACCCGGACACCGAAGACGGCGACATCGTCGACATCCTCAAGACGCCGTTCGGTAACTTCGACATCTCGTGGATGGCCTCGGCGTTTGAGCCGACCGACTTCGCCGACGTCGAGGTGGCCAACCCGTTGACCGATCTGGCCGACGCCGGCCTGTACAGCGCGCTGGACCTCGGCCTCGACCTGGACGTGACGCCGTAACCCAGGAATCAGAACAACACGGAATGCCCCGGTTCGCCGGGGCATTTCGTGTTTCCGGCTCCTGTTCAGCGCACCACTTCCCGGTTGACCGCGTCGATCCGCCGGGTCCAGCCGCGGGCGTCGAGGTACTCCAGCAGCGGGATCATCACCCGTCTGGTGGTCGCCAGCGCCTGGCGGGCCGCGCTGGCGGTGAACGGCTGCTCGAGCCGGGCCAGCTCGCGCATCGCCAGCGCGGGCGCACTCGGCAGCAGTACCAGCCCGTCGCGCAGCCGCAGCAGCCGGCCGGCGCGTTCGGCGGCCGCCAGCTCCCGGACGCCCAGCGACAACGCGGCCAGATCGTCGGCTTCCGGGGCGTGGAACGGATCGGCCGACAGGCGCGACTCCAACTCGGTGATTGCGGCTTCGGCCGGACCGAGCCCGGCGTGACGACCCGGTGACCGGATCAGCCCGTCGTGCTGCTCCAGTCCCGCGTCGCGTACCAGATCGTCGAGCAGGACCGGATCGGGTAACGCCAACCGGTCGGCCGCGGCGCCCCGAGACAGCCCGGCGGCCAACGGGTCTCGTTCCTGCAGCTCGTTAACGGCGGTCTGCAGCTGCTGTCGCCAGGTGTCGTAGGCGGCGGCGTGTACCCACCAACCGTGCACCACCCGGACCTCGGCGGGCACCGTCGTGCAGTCGCAGCCCAGGACGCACAACTGCTGTTCGGTCACCGCTTGGCGGCGTGCCACCTCGGCGACCACTCTGCCGGCGGAGTCATGGAGGTCGAGGGCGGCCAGGGCGGCGGCCCGCCGGCTCGCGTCGCCACGCCGCGACAGCGCCGGCGGGTCGGCGTCGAGCACCAACACCCCGCCCAGCACCCGGCGGGTACCAGGATCGCGCAGCACCAAACGATCCGAAAGCGTCAGCGGCAGCGGGTATTCCAAAATGATGCGAGCATGCTCGGCGTCGAGGCGGCGCAGCCGGGCCGGCACCGCCGCGGTGCCGACGTGGACGGTGAGGTGCTCGGGTGCGGCGGTGAGCCCGATGTCGGTGCTGCGCCGCACGTCCACGGCTGCGGTGGTCAGCCACTCGTCCGCGGTGACCAACGCGGCACCGCGGTGAACGTCGCCGGCCGGCACTCCCCGCAGATTGACCGCCACCCGAGCCGGGGCTCCGATCCTGGGCTGCGTCTCACCGCAACTCTGCAGCCCGCGCACCACCGCGGGGCGCGACCCGGTCCGATCCAGCAGTTGCAGCTGCTCGCCGTGGGCCAGCGTGCCTGCGGTCAGCGTGCCGGTCACCACCGTTCCCGCGCCGGTCACGCTGAAAGACCGGTCGACCCATAACCGGACCCGGCCGGTGGCGACCGGAGCCGGGACCCCGGCCAGTACGCCGTCGAGGACCGCCCGCAACTCATCGAGTCCGGTGCCGGCGACCGCCGACACCGCGACCACCGGGGCGCCGCGAAGTCCGGTGCCGGCGAGCTCGGTTCGGACCCGCTCCGACACTTCGTCGATGCGCCGATCCGACGCCAGGTCGGTACGGGTGAGCACTACCAGGCCGTGTGAAACCCCCAGCGCGGCAATGGCGTCACGGTGATCATCAGACTGCGCGCACCAGCCCTCGTCGGCGGCGACCACGAAACACACCACCGGGGCGGCACCCAACCCGGCCAGCGTGT
>CAYNJD010000358.1:0-3442 GCA_964397355.1 uncultured Mycobacterium sp.
TCGCTGTTCCTCGACGACTTGTGCTTCGTCGACAGCTACGACGGTGAGATCGACACGCCGTTGCGGGCCCGAGAGCTGGTGCAGCGCATCGGCGGCGCGAATCTGACCATCCTGGCCTCGCACGGGGTGATCGTCACCGGGCGCACCCTGGCCGAAGCCGTCTATCGGTCGGCGACCATCGAACGGGTCTGCAAGCTGGCCTATCACGTGATGCTGACCGGCCGGACCCCGACACCGATGAAACACTCCGACATGGCCGGCATGCAGGCATCGCTGATCGAACGTGCCGCCGACGTGTACTGGGCCGGCGCGGCACGCATGACCATCAAGGCCGACCGCCAGGTACTGGACTAGGCGAGAATCGAGGTCCGCGGGTGAAATCCATCGACGAACTCAGCGCCGACCTGAGCTTCACCACCGCCAAATCCGGGGAGCAGCGCACCGTGACGTTCCTGCCGGAACCACCGCGCGCACCACGTCGCTACACCGTGATCTCGGTCGACGACCACATCGTCGAGCCCCCGGACACCTTCACCGGCCGCGTCCCGCGCAGACTGGCCGACCGGGCACCGAAGGTAGTCGAGACCGACAATGGCGGACAGACCTGGATCTACGACGGCCGGTCGCTGCCCAACGTCGGGTTCAACGCCGTCGTCGGCCGGCCGGTGTCGGAGTACGGTTTCGAGCCCGCCCGCTTCGACGAGATGCGGCGCGGCGCCTGGGACATCCACGAACGCATCAAGGACATGGACCTCAACGGCATCTACGCCTCCCTGAACTTCCCGTCGTTTTTACCCGGTTTCGCCGGGCAGCGGCTGCAGCTGGCGACCAGGGACCGCGAGCTGGCGCTGGCGTCGGTCCGCGCCTGGAACGACTGGCACCACGAGGTGTGGGCCGGTTCGTATCCGGAGCGCATCATCGCCTGTCAGCTGCCGTGGCTGCTGGACCCCGCGCTCGGCGCAAAGATGATCCACGAGAACGCCGAAAGAGGTTTTCGCGCCATCACTTTCAGCGAGAATCCGGCCATGCTGGGGCTGCCCACCATTCATTCCGGCTACTGGGATCCGATGATCGCCGCGTGCGCGGAGACCGACACCGTGGTCAACCTGCACATCGGATCGTCGGGCGCGGCACCGTCGACCACCGACGACGCACCGCCGGACGTGCAAGGCGTGCTGTTCTTCGCCTACGCCATCTCGGCGGCGGTGGACTGGCTGTACTCCGGGCTGCCCAGCCGCTTCCCGGAACTGAAGATCTGCCTGTCCGAGGGCGGGATCGGCTGGGTCGCAGGGCTGCTGGACCGGCTCGACCACATGCTGAGCTATCACCAGATGTACGGCACCTGGAAGGCGCTTGGCGAGACCCTGACACCGGCCGAGGTGCTGCAACGCAACTTCTGGTTCTGCGCGGTCGAAGACCAGTCGTCGTTCTGCCAGCATGAGCGCATCGGCACCGACCACATCATGCTCGAGGCCGACTACCCGCACTGCGACTCGACGTGGCCGCACACCCAACGCGTCATCGGCGAACAGATCGGTGATCTGCCACCCGATGTGATCCGGAAATTCACCTGGCAGAACGCCTCCCGGCTGTACCGGCATCCGGTTCCCGAGGCGGTTCAGCGCGACCCGGACGCGTTCTAGGGATGGCCGGCTCATCCTCGCCGCTGCGCATCGCGGTGCTCGACGACTACCAGGGCATCGCCGAAATCGTGGACTGGTCGGCGATTCCGCGGCCGGTCGACGTGCTGGCACTGCGCGAGCACCTCGCCCCCGGCGATGAACTCATCGCCCGGCTGGCCGATCGTGAGGTCGTGGTGGCGATGCGGGAGCGCACCCCGATCGGCGCGGATCTGCTGGCCCGGCTGCCGTCGTTGCGGCTGCTGGTCACCACCGGCCCGTTCAACGCCGCCATCGACGTCGCGGCGGCACAGCGGCTCGGTATCACCGTCTGCGGCACCGGCGGCATCATCACCCCGACGGTCGAACTCACCTGGGCGTTGATCCACGCGCTGCAGCGCCAGCTGATCGTCGAGGACGCCGCGCTACGGGCCGGCCGATGGCAACAGACCGTCGGCGCCGACCTCGCCGGGGCGACGCTGGGACTGGTCGGGCTGGGCCGGATCGGCCGGCTGGTCGCCAGGGTGGGCCACGCGTTCGGTATGCGGGTGACGGCATGGAGCCCGAACCTGACCGCGGAGCGGGCCGAACAGGCGCAGGCGGAGTTGCTGGGCCGGCGCGCCCTGTTCGAGACCGCCGACGTGGTCTCGATTCATCTGGTGCTCTCCGAGACGACCCGGGGCATCGTCGGGCGCGACGAGCTCGCCGCGATGAAATCCAGCGCGATCCTGGTCAACACCTCCCGCGGCGGTCTGGTCGACGAGGCCGCGCTGATCGAAGCGCTGCGGGCGAACCGGATCCGCGGCGCCGGCCTCGACGTCTACAACGAGGAGCCGCTGCCGGCGGGGCACCCGCTGACCGGGCTGGCAAATACCGTGCTGACACCGCACCTGGGCTATGTCACCGAGAATTGCATGAAACGGTTTTACGCCGATATCGTCGACGATATCGCCGGGTATTGTTCGGGCACTCCGCGGCGGCTCGTGAATCTCACGACATAAGCGCTTTCCGGCATCGGAAGGATAACAATTCCGGGAGTCGTGGAGAATGCTTAGAAGTGAAATATATTGATGCAATAAAAAAGGGTCCGCGGGCAGCTGCCCGCGGACCCTTTCCTGCCGTGTGTTATTTCGTGCCGCCGGCCAATCCGATCGGCGCGCTGGCGTCGGTCAACACACCCGCGATGGGACTCGCGGCGGCGGCACCGGCCGGCCCGGGCGCCACGAAGGGCACCGGCGGGGGCGCTCCGGGTACCACCGGAATCGGGGCGATGGGCACCGGAGGCACCGGCCCGGGAAATGCCATCGGCACCACCGGGCCGGCCATCGAGGTCAGATCGGCCGCAGCCGGGCCACACGGCGCGCCCGCCACGACAGCGGTCGTATCGACCAGCGTCGCGCCCGCCGGGGCGCCACCCACCGCCGCGGCGCCGGCGTCGGCGGGAGCGGTGAACGCCACCACGCCCCCGGCGCACACCGGGCCGCCCATAGGCAGCGGCGCAAACGGAGCGGCCGCCGCTTCAGAACTGAAAAACAATGCGCTTGCACACAAGCCAATACCGGCATATGCCGCGATACCGGGTCTCCCGAGGCTCTTCAACGTAAACTCCGATGATTAGTATCCAGCCCCCCGGATTACTGCAGTCGGTTGACTGCAAATGAACCGTATCACACGGTTGTAAGTTACCCCCGGGCCGAATTTAATTCGTTACCGTACCGATGCGGACCGGCCACGTCGACGCTGAATCCAACGCACGGCCGACGGCCAACAAAATGAGTGGAGCTAAGGGGACTCGAACCCCTGACCCCCACACTGCCAGTGTG
>CAYNJD010000359.1:0-3413 GCA_964397355.1 uncultured Mycobacterium sp.
AACACCTACATCTACCCGCCGAAGCCGTCGATGCGGATCATCTCCGACATCTTCGGCTACACCAGCGCCAAGATGCCCAAGTTCAACTCGATCTCGATCTCGGGCTATCACATCCAAGAGGCCGGTGCCACAGCGGATCTGGAGCTGGCCTACACGCTGGCCGACGGGGTGGACTACATCAAGGCCGGTCTGGACGCGGGCCTGGACATCGACAAGTTCGCCCCCCGGCTGTCGTTCTTCTGGGGCATCGGGATGAACTTCTTCATGGAGGTCGCCAAGCTACGCGCCGGCCGGCTGCTGTGGAGCGAGCTCGTCGCGCAGTTCAACCCGAAAAACGCGAAATCGCTGTCGCTGCGCACCCACTCGCAGACCTCGGGATGGTCGCTGACCGCCCAGGACGTCTACAACAACGTCGCGCGCACCTGCATCGAGGCGATGGCCGCCACCCAGGGCCACACCCAGTCGCTGCACACCAACGCCCTCGACGAGGCGCTGGCGCTGCCCACCGACTTCTCGGCCCGCATCGCCCGCAACACCCAGCTGCTGCTGCAGCAGGAGTCCGGCACCACCCGGCCGATCGACCCGTGGGGCGGCTCCTACTACGTGGAGTGGCTGACCCACCAGCTGGCGCAGCGCGCCCGCGCCCACATCGAAGAGGTGACCGCCCACGGCGGGATGGCGCAGGCCATCAGCGACGGCATTCCCAAGCTGCGCATCGAGGAGGCCGCCGCGCGCACCCAGGCCCGCATCGACTCCGGACGGCAGCCGCTGATCGGCGTGAACAAGTACCAGGTCGCCGAGGACACCGAGATCGAGGTGCTCAAGGTCGAGAACAGCCGGGTGCGCGCCGAACAGCTGGCCAAGCTGGAGCAGCTGCGTGCCGAGCGCGACGAGTCCGCCTGCCAGGCCGCGCTGGCCGAGCTGACCCGCGCGGCCGGCACCACCGGTACCGCCGGGGAGGACGGCCTGGGCAACAACCTGCTGGCGCTGGCGATCGACGCCGCGCGCGCCAAGGCGACCCTGGGCGAGATCTCCGACGCGCTGGAAAAGGTTTACGGGCGCCATCAGGCCGAAATCCGTACCATCTCTGGCGTCTACCGTGACGAAGTCGGGAAGGGCAGCAACATCTCGAGCGCAACAGCCCTGGTGGAGAAGTTCGCCGACGCCGACGGCCGTCGGCCCCGCATCCTGGTCGCCAAGATGGGGCAGGACGGACACGACCGCGGCCAGAAGGTGATCGCCACCGCCTTCGCCGACATCGGGTTCGACGTCGACGTCGGCGCGCTGTTCTCCACCCCCGACGAGGTGGCGCGCCAAGCCGCCGACAACGACGTCCACGTGGTGGGGGTCTCCTCGCTGGCCGCCGGGCACCTGACGTTGGTGCCGGCGCTGCGCGACGCGCTGGCGCAGGTGGGCCGGCCCGACATCATGATCGTGGTCGGCGGGGTCATCCCGCCCGGCGACTTCGACGAGCTCTATGCGGCCGGGGCGACCGCGATCTTCCCGCCCGGCACGGTGATCGCCGACGCCGCGGTGGACCTGCTGAAGACGCTCGCGTCCCGGCGAGGTTACGAGCTCGCCGACCCGGCCGCATCGGCCGCAGACCCGAAATAGATGGTCGGCAGCGCTGAGGACGCCGTCGCCGAGTTGGCGGCGGCGGTGCGCCGCGGTGACCGCTCCGTGTTGCCGCGGGCCATCACGCTGGTCGAGTCAACCCGCGCCGACCACCGCCAGCAGGCCCAGGAACTGCTGCTGGCGCTGCAGCCGGTCGCCGGGAACGCCCGGCGGGTGGGCATCACCGGCGTTCCCGGCGTGGGCAAGTCGACCACCATCGAGGCGCTCGGCATGCACCTCATCGAACGCGGGCATCGGGTGGCGGTACTGGCCGTCGACCCGTCGTCGACGCGCACCGGCGGCTCCATCCTGGGGGACAAGACCCGGATGCAGCGGCTGGCGGCGCACCCGGACGCCTACATCCGCCCGTCACCGACGTCGGGCACCCTGGGCGGAGTCGCCAAGGCCACCCGCGAGACGGTGGTGCTGCTGGAGGCCGCGGGCTTCGACGTGGTCCTGATCGAGACCGTCGGTGTCGGCCAATCCGAGGTGACGGTGGCGGGCATGGTCGACACGTTCGTGTTCTTGACCCTGGCCCGCACCGGCGACCAGCTGCAGGGCATCAAGAAGGGCGTGCTGGAGCTGGCCGACGTCATCGTGGTCAACAAGGCCGACGGTGAGCACCTCGCCGACGCGCGGGTAGCCGCGCGGGAGCTGTCGGCCGCGATCAGGATGATCTATCCTCGTGAAACCTTGTGGCGTCCACCGGTTTTGACGATGAGCGCGGTCGAGGGCACCGGGCTGGCGGAATTCTGGGACACCGTCGAGCGGCACCGGCAGACGCTGATCGACGCCGGGGAGTTCGACGCCCGCCGGCGCGCCCAGCAGGTGGAGTGGACCCGGCAGCTGGTGCGCGACGCGGTGCTGGAGCGGGCGTTGTCGGATCCGGCCGTGCGGCAGTTGCGCACCGAGGCCGAACAGCAGGTGCTCAGTGGCGACCTGACTCCCGCGATGGCGGCCCAGCGAATCCTCGGGGCGATCTGGCACCAGCCGGGTTGATACCGAACCGGTGCAGTAACACGACTTATGTGTGCCGGTCGCGAGGTAGATTGCCAGCCATGACGCAGCACCTCGATCGTCACCGTATGGCACTCCCGGCGAACGTGCACGGCGCGGCCGACCCGAACTTCGGCTGCGTGGTGCGCGCCTTCGCGGCGATGTTCCCGGGCCGGCGCTTCGGCGGCGGCGCCCTGGCGGTCTACCTCGACGGCCGGCCCATCGTGGACGTGTGGACCGGATGGTCGGACCGGGCGGGCCGGGTGCCGTGGACGGCGGACACCGGCGCCATGACGTTCTCGGCGACCAAGGGCATGGCCTCGACGGTCATTCACCGGCTGGTGGACCGGGGGCTGATCGACTACGACGCGCCGGTGGCGCGGTACTGGCCGGAGTTCGGGGCCAACGGCAAGGCCGCGATCACCGTGCGCCAGCTGCTGGGGCACCGGGCCGGCATGACTCACCTGCACGGCGCCAGCAGGGTGGAGATGCTGGATCACGAGGCGATGGAAGCGCGGCTGGCGGCCGCGGCGCCGGGACCCGAGCTGGGCAAACCCGCCTATCACGCGTTGACCTACGGCTGGCTGCTGTCCGGGCTGGCGCGGGCCGTCACCGGCACCGGCATGCGGGAGCTGTTCCGCAGCGAGTTGGCCGCGCCACTGGACACCGACGGCCTGCACCTGGGCCGGCCGCCGGCCGGCGCGCCGACGGTGGCCGCGGAGATCATCATGCCGCAGCGCGGCCGCAAGAACCCGGTGGTCGACTTCGTGGCGCCCAGGGCCGCCGCACTGCTGCCCTACGGG
>CAYNJD010000360.1:0-3412 GCA_964397355.1 uncultured Mycobacterium sp.
ACCGCGAGCGGCGGCATCGGCATGCCGGGGTGGCGGTGACGCCACTTTCGAGGCGCCGGTTCTGGCGGGCGACGTTGGTGCACCTGGATCGCGATTTCAGGCTTATACCACACGCAAACCCGTACCGCGACAGCGCCCTGGTGCACACCTTTCCGCGATTCTCAGTGCGTGCACATGGTCAAGAATCGGTTGACCGGCAACGAAGCGCTACAACCTTTGAGTGTGCGGCAGAAATATTTGATGAAGATACTTGAATCTTAGGTTACTCACGGTTAGTGTCCTATTTCACATCAGTGAATAAGTGTGGATCCAGGAGCAACACGGCAGCGTCCGGTCCCTCAAGACGCTGGCCAGGGCGGCACCTCATCAAAGGAGACGGCTGTGCAGCAAACCCTTCGCCCCTACGTCACCGCCGGCATCGCGATCGTCGGCTCCGGCCTGATCGCCGCCACCCCGGTGACCACCCCGCTGGCGAGTGTTCAGTTGAGTCACGACGACGTGGCATTGACCAGTGGCTTGGGTGATCTCGTCGGGCCATGGGCGGACGTGTTCAACGCCACGTCGGAGAACCTCACCCAACTGACGAACAACTTTGCCCTCGCCCCGTTTGTGGGGTTCCAGCAGTTCCTCGCCAATCAGGCCGGCTTCTGGGACACGATGCTCAATGACCCGTCGTCCATTCCGACGGTGATGCAGGAGATGCAGGACAATCTGGATGCGGTGATGACCGCCTTCAGCCTGCTGAACGCCACCGACGAAACCGTCCAGACGGTCACTTGGCACACCCTCAGTGGGACCGACCAAGCATCAATTCCGCCCGTCATCGGCCACGATGCGCTGCTGCTGCTGCTGCCGCTGTTTTTGTCCGAGGAACAGCAGGAGACGCTCGGGCCGATCATCAACTTCGCGGCGTCCCCGATGAGTGGCATGCTCATGGGCGCGCTGGGGCCCATGGTGAGCCCCCTGGTCGCGCTGATGAACAGTATTTCCGACGGCGATAGCTTCGGGCAGATTCTCGCCAGCCCGCTGGACGGCTTTCTCAACGGCGCGACCCTCGACCTCGACTTCTTGATTCCGGTGATCGCGGATTCGGGTCTGTTGCCGCTGCCCGAAGGCGTCGACATCACCCATCTGGATATTGCCTTCGGTGGGCTGTTCAGTGCGGGCGGCGTTGCCCCGACCTACCAGGTGTTCGATGCGGCCGGTGATCCGACCGCGTTCGTGCCGGCGGCCGGCGGATCCATCCTCAACAGCCTTGGTATGGGCATCGATGCCAGCGGGCTCGGGTTGCCGATCCCGCCGCTAGACATAGCAAGCCACGGGGTCGGCCCGATCGGGGCCTGGCTGGGCTGGAGCCAGGCTATCGGCGGCGTGCTCGGCATGAATTGGTGGAACGGCAAGGGTGCTCCGGTGCCGCCCGCGACCCCGCCGTTGGCCGGCGTCGACTTCCCTACCATTCCCACTGATCTCTTCGACGACGGCGGCATGGCCGACACGGGCGGTGCGGCGGCCACGGATGCGGCCGACTGGTTGCAAGACGTCGTTGCTGCGCTTGGCGGCTGACCCCAAACCCCACTGACAAATCCCCCTGCTCGGCAGAACCGCTTCATAGGAGAGGTGTTCGAAAAATGAGTCGTCGTGACAGCAGCCAATCTGATAACACCGGAGCGCGGTACCGCAAGCGGGTGGCTGGCGCCACCAGTGCGGTGGGTGCGTTCCTGGCTTTCGGGATGGCCCCGTTAGCCGCGGCACCCACCGCCCATGCCGACGGCGATTTCCTCGGCGATCTCATCGGCGACTTGGTGGCCTCGTGGTCCTTGGCCGACACCGGGGACACCGCGGCCGGCTGGGACCTCGATGCGCTGTTCGGCGCGGCCGACCCGGGCAGCGCGGCCGGTGACGCGTTCTCCTGGACCGGCATCATGGACCAGTGGTTCTACGAGCCGCTACACACCGGTATCCAGGCCTGGATCACCAGCGACTTCGGCCAGGCAGTCGACGGCTGGATCAACGACTGGTCGGGCATGTACCTGATCGGCAACGGCGTCGACGGCACCGAGGCCTCGCCTGATGGCGGTGACGGAGGGCTGTGGTTCGGTGACGGCGGCGCCGGCTGGAGCAGCGACGAGGCGGGTGTGGCCGGTGGTGACGGCGGCGACGCACTCGGTTGGTTGGGTAACGGTGGCGACGGTGGCGCCGGCGGTGCTGGAGCGGTCGGCGGTGACGGTGGCGCCAGCGGCTGGTTCATGGGGAACGGCGGCGACGGTGGCGCCGGTGGTGCCGCGACCGCCGCCGGTGCTGCCGGTGGCGCCGGGGGTAACGGTGGCGCCTCAGCCGCCTGGTTCTTCGGAAACGGTGGGGCCGGCGGTATCGGCGGAGCCGGCGCTGACGGCGTGGCCGGCAGCTTCGCCGCGGACGGCACCGCGACCGCGGCCGTGAGCGGTGGCGCCGGTGGGGCCGGCGGTGACGGCGGCCGCAGCGGCTACCTGTTCGGTGATGGCGGCAAGGGCGGCGAAGGTGGTGCCGGTGGTGCCGCGGGCGCTGGCGCTGACGGCAACGTGAATCACGTCAACGGTGGCGTCGCTGCGTCCGGCGGCCGCGGCGGCGCGGGCGGTGACGGTGGCGCTCGCGCCTCCAACTACTATGCGTCCCCCTTCTACGGGACCGGCGGTACCGGCGGCGACGGTGGTGACGGTGGCGCGGCCGCTGACGGCGGCAATGCCTACCAGGACGACACCGGCAACTACCTCGGCATCGGCGGCCGCGGCGGTGCCGGCGGGACCGGCGGTGCCGCCGGCAACGGAGGCACCGGTAACAGTGAGGGGGCCGGCGGGACCGGCGGCGCCGGACAAGACGGCGGAACCGGCGGCGCGGGCACCACGGGTGGACTCGGCGGCAGCGGTGGCGGCAGCGGTGCCTCCACTGGGGACAATGACGGCCTGGCCGGCGGTAACGGCGGTGACGGCGGGTTCGGGTCCCTCCACGGCGGCGCCGGCGGCAGCGGCGGCACCGGCGGTAACGCCGAGGCCGGCAACTCCGGTAACGGCGGTAACGGCGGTGCCGGCGGTGACGGCGCCACCGATGACAACAGCCTCCAGACCACGGGCGGCAATGGTGGTTCCGGCGGTGCCGCAGGCCGCAGTGACAGCGGTACCGGTGGCGATGGTGGCACCGGTGGTGATGGCGGCGTCGGCACCTACCGGGGCGGTAATGGCGGCGGTTCGGCGTTCGCCGCCCGGGGCGGCAGTGGTGCCATCGGTGGCGCCGGTGGCGCCGGTGGTGACGGCGGCGCGGCAACCGGCTGGGACGACGGTGACGGCCACATCTACAGCATCGGCGGTAACGGTGGGGCCGGCGCCTCTGGCGGCTCCGGGAGCGCCGATAACGGCGGCGCTGGTGGAGCCGGCGGCGC
>CAYNJD010000361.1:0-3410 GCA_964397355.1 uncultured Mycobacterium sp.
GAACTGTCCGGGCGGTCCCTCGATGCCGACCCGCGACACCTACACCTGGGATGCCAACACGCTGGCCGGCGTGGTCGAATCACATTTCGACGTGGGCTGTATGAATGGTCCGGCCGGAGTGAACACCTGGACGTTCGCTCTGGTACGGATGTAGCGCCCCCGCAACGGGGCTGACCGGCAATAGGGGAGTGCCCCAAGGGCGCTTGCGATCGCCGCTACACCGGATCGAACGAGGAGATCAGCCACCGGCCGCCGTGCTTTTCTAAGCCGACCTTGACGCTGCTCATCGAGTAGGAGCCGTCCGGGTTCGCCTTGCTGATCGTGGTCTGGTTGAGATAGATCAGCACTTCGGCAAAGCCGGGACGCAACGACACGATGCCTTTGCGGACCACTGCGGCGATCGTCTGAACTTCTTTCTCTTTAACCGCCGGGGTGACGACCTTCTGAGTGAAATCGGTGTAGTGCGTGAGGAAGTCACCGGTGAGGTGGCTCTCGGCGGCGGCGAAATCCTGCTCCATCGTCTTCGGCGCGTAAGTCAACACGGCGACCGCACCGTCGGCGGCGGCGGCCATCACGGCCTGCTCGCCCGCGGGTCCGAGTTGCTGATCTGCCCGCAGCACGCCGAAGTACAGCCAACCGGCCAGCCCCGCTGACGCCAACAGCAGCCCGCCCAGTGTCGCGGCGATCCAGCGCGACGTTGAGACCGTCGGCGCGGCTTGGGATTGATCGGCAGGTGACTCCGCTGCCGCCGGCTCGGTGGGCTCCGGGGCCACGTCGGCATCGGCAGTCACGGAATCGTCTTCGACCGCTTCAGGTGTCATGTCATCCCTGTCGGATTCGCTCATGCCGCGAAGTCCACCTTCGACATCTTGACCTGGTCGCCCTCGCGGGCCAGGTGCACGGTCAGGCGCCAGCTGCGGGGTTCCTCCTTGGCTCCGGCGGTATTGGTGACCTTCGTGGTGGCCGCGACCAGCACCACCGCCTCGTTGTCCGACATCGATTCCACACCGGAGACCACCGTGTCAACCGAGGTGACGGTTTTGGACTCGCGGGCCACCTTGGCGAAGTCGCCGGCGTGGGCTTCGAAATCCTTCTTGAACTCACCGGTGGAGTTGTCCAGGATCGCCTTGACGTCGTCGTCGACGGTCTCGTAGTTCAGCGACATCAACGTGACCACGCCCTGACGGGCGGCCGCGGCGTACTCGCCCAATTGATGTTGGCGCAGGGCAACGTCGCGATGGTGGGACAGCATCAGCACATCAACGGCGAGGAACCCGCCGATTGCGAGTACGGCCAGCGTCGCCGCCACCCACCCCAGTTGTCTGCGGATGCCGATGGACTTGCGCGGCTGTTCAGCCGGTTCATCGACGGCAGCTTCGCCGGCACCCGGCGCCGGATCATCGGCTTCGATTCGCGCAGGCTCGACGTCCGGTGCGGTTTCCAGCTCGACCGCTTGGGTGGCTTCCGACTCGGAGCCCTGCTGCGCCTTGAGCAGCTCCGCGCGGGCGCGGGCCAACTCCGCTGCAGCCTCGGCGGCCTTCGCCTCGGCTTCTGCCAGCGTCAGCGCATCTTTTGAGGTGCGCTCGGCGGCATGCTTTCCCCGACCGCCCGGCTTGGCCGGATCACGCGACGGCATATGCCCTCCTGTCCGTTGTCCACCCAGCTCCGGCAGGGCCCCCCACAAGGCCAAGCACTCTCGTAAGCCCGCTCCGAAACGGTAGCACCAGGTCTCTCACCAGGTGCGGAGCGAGCAGAGCGCCCCTTTGGTGCCGGCGTCGGTGGCGACGACGACGTCGTCGATGCGCAGTTCGCAGACGAACCCGGGTGAGGCCAGTTGGGGATGCATCCCGGGCAGCGACACCACCACCATGGCCCAGTCCTGCGGGTCGGCCAGGGTGGTCTCGAAGATCCAGGGCTGGTTCGGCCCGATGGTGACGTCCGCACGCGGACTGTACTGGTAGGGGTTGTGGCTGTAGTCGCCGAAGTTGGGCGGCTGAACTTCACGGTAGTAGATGTTCGCCTGGGCGGTTTCGGTCGCACTGACCAAGTAGCGCACCCGGTGGGGTGCGGCGTCGTCGGCGGCTGCCGGGGCGGCGGTGGCGAGCGGGCCGGTGAACGCCAGGGCTAGAACCAGGGGCGACGCCGAGAACTTCCTGGTTGTCACGGGCTCCTCCGGTGCGTTCACCTGCCAAAGACTCAAATTCTTTGCGCAGAAGAATAGCATTTCCAGTTCGGTGGCGGCGGGCGATTGTGCGGCTCGTCAGACGCTCGAATCACCGGCGGCCGCCGCGCGTCCGGCGCGGAAGCCGAAGACCATCGCGGGTCCGATGGTGCCGCCGGCGCCCCCGTAGGCCCGGCCGGTCACCCCGGCCATCGCGTTGCCTGCGGCGAACAGGCCGGGGATCGGCCGCCCGGTGACGTGCAGCACGCGACCGTCGGCGTCGGTGCGCGGACCGCCCTTGGTGCCCATCGCTCCCACCGACAGCGGTACGGCGTAATAGGGCGCGGTGTCGAGGGGACCCAACGTGCGGCCGGCCGGGGTGTCCGCCTGATCGTCGCCCCAGTACCCGTCGTAGGCGCTGGCGCCGCGCCCGAACTCGGGATCGGCGCCGGCCGCCACGCCGCGGTTCCAGGAGGCCACGGTCTGGGCCAGACCGTCCGGGTCGATGCCGGTCCGGGCGGCCAGCGCCGCCAGGTCGGGCGACTCGCAAAACCACTCCGGCGCCGCTTCGTCGGGGGCGACGCCGAGGAATCCGTACCGGCGCAGGTGCTCGGCGTCGAAGACGATCCACGCCGGATCGTTGACGTAGCCGCCGCGCGGCTCCAGGTAGTGAAAGGCGCCGGCCATCGAGTTGTAGTCACACGCCTCGTTGACGAACCGCCGACCGGACCGGTTGACGATGATGCTGCGCGGCCGGGTGCGCTCCAGTCGTACGCTGCGGCTGCGCTGCTGGCCGTCGATGGTGTCGCCGGGGATCCGGACGATCGGAACCCACCACGCCTCGCCCATGTTGGCCAGGTCGGCGCCGTGCGCCATGGCCATGCGCAACGCGTCACCGGTGTTGTTCGGTGGTGACACCGCGCCCCGCATCGGCCCCCGCAGGAAGGCCTCGACCATGGCGGTGTCCCATTCGAATCCGCCGTTGGCCAGGATGACGCCGCGGCGGGCGCGCACCCGCCGTGACGCGGTGCCGCAGTCGACCCGCACGCCCGCGATGCCGCCGTCGGAGCCGGCGATCAGTTCCACGCCGCGACAGCCGGTCGCCGGCGTAACACCGTGATCCAGCGCGCCCTTGAGCAGCCCGGCGATCAGCGCGGTGCCGGCCACGCACAGATCGCCCGCAGCGGTGTCCGCGTCTATGTCGGCGTGCAGCCGGGCGCGGGTCTCGGCGTCGAATCCGACGTTGCTG
>CAYNJD010000362.1:0-3401 GCA_964397355.1 uncultured Mycobacterium sp.
CGCACCATGGTCTTGAATTCCGCGACCGCCGCGCCCGGCTGCCGATTCGCCGCGTATGCGCTGTGCGGGGCGAAGAACCCGAATGTGTTGTAGCCCCAATAGTTCCGCAGACCCATCTGCAGCAGGCGGTCGTCGTGCATGAACTGGTGTACCGGCATCAGCTCGATGGCGGTGACGTTGAGTGCCTGCAGGTGCTCGATGACGGCCGGATGCGCCAGACCCGCGTAGGTGCCCCGCAGTTCCTCGGGGATGCCCGGATGGGTCTGGGTCATGCCCTTCACGTGGGTCTCGTAGATGATCGTCTCGTTGTAGGGCGTCTTCGGTGGCCGGTCGGAGGCCCAGTCGAAGAACGGGTTGATCACCACGCTGGTCATGGTGTGCCCCAGCGAGTCGACCATCGGCAACTCGTCGGCCCCCGGCGAGTCGTCCCCGGTCGTCATGTCGTAGGAGAACAGCGCCTGGGAGAAGTCGAAGTCCCCGCCGAACGCCCGCCCGTAGGGATCCAGCAGCAGCTTGCTGGAATCGCAGCGGTGTCCGGCCGCCGGGTCGAACGGCCCGTGCACCCGGTAGCCGTAATGCTGCCCGGGCGCCACCGCCGGCAGGTAGGCGTGCCAGACGTAGCCGTCCACCTCCTCGAGCGGGATGCAGGTCTGCTCCCCGTTCTCGTCGATCAGGCACAGCTCGACCCGCTCGGCGACTTCGGAGAACAGTGCGAAGTTGGTTCCCCCACCGTCGTAGCCGGCGCCGAGCGGGGCGCTGTTGCCGGGCCACAGCGCATGCGACACCGGCTCGGCCGAGTCGCCAGCAACGGTTTGACCCTCCGCTGGATCTTGGGCACTGCTCATATTCACCCGATCTCGTCAAGACTGTGATTCCGCGACACCACGGCCGGGGTGTTACTACCCGCATGCCGGGCGGTCAAACTATCGCCGGCTACGAGATTACGGCCGCCGACGCGGGTATAGGTGGTGTCGTGGTGTTGTGCTGCGGGTGCTTCGGCGTTGACGCGCCTTTGGTGATGGAAGTCAGAGCCCGGTGACGGCGGCGGCCCGACCCGCTCCCGACGACCTGCGCCGGCTGGCGGCGGCGCACGGCGTGGCCACCGCCTACCGCAATGAGCGGCGCGAGGTGGTGCAGGTCGACGCCGACGTCGTGATCCGGGTACTTCGGCTGCTGGATGTGGAGGCCGGCAGCGAAACCGACCGGCGTCGCGAGCTGGCCAGGCTCGACGAACGCGACCGCGCGGGCATGGCGCCACCCACGATGGCCGTCCGGGTCACCGGGCGTGCCCAGCCGTTGCCCGGAGCCGCCGCACTGGTGGGCGAGGACGGCGAGCGCACGGTGGTGCGCGATCAACTGCCCGCCGAGCTGGCGCCCGGCTGGTACGACCTGCTGCTGGAAGACGGCCAGCAGGTCAGCTTGGTGGCGGCTCCCGCCCGGCTGCCGCCGGCCCCGGCTACCTGGGGATGGATGCTGCAGTTGTACGCGTTGCGTTCGGCCGGCTCCTGGGGTGTCGGTGACCTGGCAGACCTGCGGGACTGGGTGCGCTGGACCGCCGCCGAGCACGGCGCCGGAGCGGTGCTGCTCAACCCGCTGCACGCGCCCGGGCCGGCGCATCCGGTGCAGCCGTCGCCGTATACGCCGTCGAGCCGCCGCTTCGCCAACCCGCTGGCGCTGTGCATCACCGACCTCGACGCCTACCGTCGGGCCGACCCGGACACCCGGGCCGAAGTCGATGCGCTGCGCGTGGCCGCGGACACCGCGCGAATCGACTACGACCTGGTGTGGGCGGCCAAGCGCGCCGCCCTGGAGTTGCTGTGGCGGTCAGCGGGCCGCCCCGGTCCGCTCGACGAGTCGCCCGGCGGCGCGGCGTTGCGTGACTGGGCCACCTACTGCGCGTTGGCCGAACGCCACGGCGCGCGGTGGCGGAGCTGGCCGGCGCCGCTGCGGGACGCGGCCGGGTCCGCGGTGGCCGCGGCGCGAACCGAGCTGGCGCCCAGGGTCGCGTTTCATGCCTGGGTGCAGCAATGCTGCACTGAGCAGCTGCGGGCGGTGCGGCAGGCCGCCACAGATTCCGGGATGACGCTGGGGGTGGTGCACGACCTGGCCGTCGGCGTCGACATCGACGGCGCCGATGCCTGGGCGCTGGCCGACGTGCTGGCCGGCCGGGCCCGCATCGGGGCGCCGCCGGATACGTTCAGCCCGCAGGGCCAGGACTGGCGGCTACCGCCCTGGCGACCCGACCGGCTGGCGGCCACCGGATACACCGCGATTCGCGACATGCTGCGTGCCGTCCTGACCCACGCCGACGGTGTGCGTATCGACCACGTCGCCGGCCTGTGGCGGCTGTGGTGGATTCCGCCCGGCGAAGGCCCGGATCGCGGTACCTACGTGCACTACGACGCCGACGTCATGCTCGCCGTGCTGGCGCTCGAAGCGCATCGGGCGAAGGCCGTCGTCATCGGCGAGGACTTGGGAACCGTCGAACCGGAGGTCACCCGGGCATTGGCCGACAACGAGATTCTGGGGTGCGCGGTCTCCTGGTTCACCCGCGACGAATCGGCCGCCGCCCGGCCGTTGCTGCCGCCGTCGAAATGGCCGTCGCGGGCGGCCGCCAGCATCTCCACCCACGACCTGCCCACCGCGGCGGGATTCCTGCGCGGCGAGCACGTTCGGGCCCGCGCCGAGCTGGGGCTGCTCGGCGACGTGGCGGCCGAGCAGGCCGCCGCCGAGTCCGAACGCGCCGAGTGGCTGGCACTGCTGCGTTCCGAAGGGCTGCTGGCAGCCGACGAAGCCGGCGAAGCGCAAGTCATCGAAGCCATGCACCGCTTCCTGGCGGCCACCGCGAGCCGGCTGAAGCTGGTCTCGCCCTACGACGTGCTGGCCGAACCCCGCCAGCCCAACCTGCCCGGCACCGTCGACCAATATCCGAACTGGCGGCTGCCGTTGCCGGAAACCCTCGAGCAGCTGCGCACCGACCCGCGCATCGGCGGCATCGCGGCGCTGTTCTCCGGCCCGCCATCAGGAAGTTTGTGAAGTCATCGCGGCATGGCTGTAATCACGTCCGGAATCGGGTACATGTCGGGGCATGGCCACCGACGTTGACGACAAGTTCGGTCACGATTCACCAGACCCCGCAGCGGGCAGCCACGTCGACGACGGCGTCGTGGAGCATCCGACCGCGGATGACTTCGGCGATGCCGCCGCGCTGCCGGCCGATCCGGTCTGGTTCAAGCATGCGGTCTTCTACGAGGTGCTGGTCCGGGCGTTCTACGACTCCAACGGCGACGGCATCGGTGACCTGCGCGGTCTGACCGAGCGGCTGGATTACCTGCAGTGGCTCGGAGTCGACTGCCTGTGGCTGCCGCCGTTCTACGATTCGCCGCTGCGCGACGGCGGCT
>CAYNJD010000363.1:0-3370 GCA_964397355.1 uncultured Mycobacterium sp.
GCGATGTGGAACAGGAACGCCGAGTCACTGGTCAGCAGCATCACCGGACGTTTGCCGCCCTCGGCGACCGAGGCGCCCACCGCGTACGGCAATCCGGTGCCGAGGTGGCCGAAGTTCTGGTTCCACATCACGTCGTGCGGTTTGGCCTGCGAGTAGGTCCACTGGAAGATCACGGTGGCGCCGCCGTCGCGGACCATGATGCCGTTAGCGGCGAAGGCCGCAAAAGCCCGAGTGGCCTCGACCACGAAGCGCGCCGGATGCACCGGGCTGCGGCCGGCCGGGGCGGTATCGGCCAGTTCTGCCAGCTGGTCGGCGTCCTGCTTGATCCAGCGGTCCATGTCGCCCGACGGTGTGCGGGGGCTGTCGCGCAGCGCCTCCACCAGTTGCGGCACCACACCGCGCAGATCGCCCACCAGCGGTACGTCGATCGGCCGGTTGACCCCGATCGCCAGCGGATCCTGTTCGACGTAGATCCACTTGCGGTCGGCGTTCTTCTCCGCCCAGTGCCGGGTGGTGCCGTAGTGCACGGGCTCGCCCAGTTCGGTGCCCAGCGCCACGCAGACATCCGAGGCCGCCACCGCCTCGACGGCCGATTGTGAGAACCCGTAGGGGAAGGTGCGGTCCTCCAGCCCGGGGATGAACGCGGTGCCGCCGGAGGTCTGGATCACCGGGCACGCCATCAGCTCGGCCAGCTCGGCGACCGCTGCCCCGCTGCGCGAGGTGTGCACCCCGTGGCCCACCAGCAGGATCGGGCTGGCCGCCCGGCGGATGATCTCGGCGGCCTCGGCGACCTCGGGTGCACCGGCGCGCTGGTTCACCAGCCGGTAGCGGTACGGCTCCGGCGGGCCGGCTACGTCGAGCTCTTCGAGGATCACGTGCGACGGGTACTCGATGTAGGCCGGTCCCGGGGTGCCGGACATGGCGCGGCGGATGGCCTCGTGCACGATCTCATCGGTCTGGTCGGCGTACTCGATCGAGGCACTGTACTTCACCGACGGCGCGAAAAGTCCTTCCTGCCGGACGAATTGGATGCGGCCGCGCCGCACCCGCCGCTCGGTGATGCGGGCCCGCTGCCCACCCAGGAACACCACCGGGGAGTTCTCCACCTTCGCGCACATCATCGCCCCGGCGATATTGGCCACCCCGGGCCCCAGCGTGCCGATGCACAGGCCGGGACGGCCGGTCATCCGCGATGCCGCCTCCGCCATGAACCCGGCGCTCTCCTCGTGGTGCGGCGCCACCACCTTCCAGCCGCGCCGCTCGGCCTCGACGAACATGTGGACGAAGTTGGGGTCGGGGATGCCGAACAGCGTGTCGACGCCCTCGGCCTCGAACAATTCCAGTATCCGGCGGTAAACGGGCACACCCACAGTCAAAACTCCTTGCCTTACTTGTTAATACCGTTGCGCGAGATGTTGTCGGTGCGCCGCCGGTGACCCGAACAGCGACCGGTTGAAGACGGCGCGTTTCAGATAGACGTGAATGCCGCTCTCCCACGTGTAGCCGATGCCGCCGTGCAGCTGCATTGCCTTGCCTGCGACCTCGACGGCGGCGGCACAGCTGTAGGACTTCGCCATGGCGACGGCGGTGTCCGCCTCAGCGGCGTTGCCGGCCAGGGCATTGACGGCTTCGCGCACCAGGGCGCGCGCCACCGAGATCTGTACCTGCATGTCGGCGCAGGCGTGCTTGACGGCCTGGAAGGAGCCGATGGGACGGCCGAACTGTTGCCGCGTCTTCGCGTACGACACCGTGGCGTCCAGCATGGCCTCGGCCAGGCCCAGGCTGTCGCAGGCCACTGCGAGTGCGGCCCGGTTGTGCACCGCGCGCATACCGCTCCCGGGGAACCGCAGCACCGCCGACTCGGGCACCTCGACGCCGTCGGCGGTCACGGCGGCGACCCGGCGGGTCTCGTCGAGCACCGGCTGCGGGGTGACGGCGAGTGTTTCGGCAACCACGGCGATCTCGGCGCCGTCGTGATCGGTGGCCAGCACCAGCAGCCGGTCCGCGCCCTCGGCGTCAGGCACGAACTCCGCGCGCCCGGACAGTCGCCGGTCCGCGGACAACGTGAAAGTTCCGGAGGCCCCGAAAACCGCGGCCGCCCGGACCTTCCCGGCGGCCACATCGGCCAGCAGCGTGTCACGGACGGGATTGTCGGCCACCGCGTTCAGCACCCCCACGGCCAGCACCGCCCCGCCCAGATAATGCGACTTCGCAGCGGCCCGGCCCAGTTCCCCGCAGATCACCGCGGTCTCGGCGAACGTCGCACCGGACCCGCCCAGCGCATCGGCGACCTCCAGCCCGACCCACCCGGCGCCGACCATCCCCGGCCAGTCGACGACACCGCGGGCCAGCACATCGGCGGCGACCGCCCGAAGATCGCCGTGCAGCTCAGCGAAATCCGTTGTCGTCATGACGCACTCGGCTCTCGTGGCAGGCCCAGGCCGCGCTCGCCGATGATGGTGCGCTGGATCTCGCTGGAACCGCCGGGGATCGTCCACTCCCAGGAGCCGATGAAGTCCAGCACCCATGATCCCGACTCCCAGCCACTGGACAGCGGTTTGGTCAGCACGGTGTGTGCGGCCGGCCCGCCGACCTCGGCGCCGAAATCGGTGAGCCGCTGCAGCAGCTCGCTGTAGAACAGCTTCACGATCGAGGCGTCGGCCGGCCCCGCCGTGCCCGCCTCGACGTCGCGCACCAGCTGCCGGCACATCGCCCGCAAGCCGGTGATCTCGGTTTCGAGCTGCGCCAGCTTGTCGGCTACCACCGGGTCATCGGCCGGGGCGGCGTCGGCCAGCCAGCGGAAGCCCGCGCATCCCAGACGCTCTGCCAGCTCCAGCATGGTCATGCCGCGTTCGGCGCCCAGCGTCGCCTGCGCCACCTGCCAGCCGGCGTTCTCCGCCCCGATCAGGTTGGCCGCCGGGATCGCCACGTCGTCGAGGAAGATCTCGCAGAAGTGCTCGTCGCCCACGGCGTTGCGGATCGGCCGCACCTGCACACCGGGAGTAGCCATGTCGAGCAGGAAATAGGAGATCCCCTTGCGCTTCGGGGCTTCCGGATCGGTGCGGGCCAGCAGCAGGCACCACTGGGCGTATTTCGCGCCGCTGGCCCACAACTTCTGGCCGTTGACCACATAGCTGTCCCCGACCCGGCGGGCCGTGGTGCGCAGCGACGCCAGATCCGAGCCGGCTTCGGGCTCGGAGAAGCCCTGGCACCAGATCTCGCCGTCCAGGATGGCCGGCAGATGCCGCCGGCGCTGCTCCTCGGTGCCGGCGGCCAGCAGCGTCGCCGCAGCGTGGTGGATGCCGACGAACGCCAGCACCAGCCGCGGCGCGTCGTGGGCGGCCAGTTCCTGGTACAGCACGGCCTGATC
>CAYNJD010000364.1:0-3354 GCA_964397355.1 uncultured Mycobacterium sp.
CCTCCGGCAGCAGCGACGGGAAGTAGCGCACGTTCTCCTCGAACAGGTCGAAGATGGAGGTGATCCACCGCTCGCCGAACCACACCCTGGGCCGCACCCCCTGGTTTTTCAGCTCGTCGGGGCGGGTGTCGGTGGATTGCGCGAACAACTCGACCCGGGTCTCGGCCCACAGCCGGTGGCCGAAGAAGTACGGCGAGTTGGCGCCCAGTGCCAGCTGCGGTCCGGCCAGCGCCTGGGCGGCGTTCCAGTGGTCGGCGAACTGGTTCGGCGACACCTGCAGGTGCAGCTGCATGCTGGTGCAGGCCGATTCCGGCGCGATGGTCGCCGCTTGCAGTCGCAGCGGTTCCGGGCCGTCGATGTCGATGTCGAGGTCCTCGCCGCGGGCGGCGAAGATCGAATCGTTGAGCGCCGCATACCGGGTCGAGTCACTCATCCAGTCACCGGTGAGGTGCTCGGGCATCAACGTGGGCAGGATGCCGATCGCGACGATGTGCGCGCCGTCGGCGTTGGCTTTGGCCTCCGCGGCATTGAGGCTGGCGCGTACCTCGGCCTCCAACTCCAGCCCCAACCGTCCCGGCAGTGGCCGGGGCGGGACGTTGAATTCGATGTTGTAGGCGCCCAATTCGCGTTGATACGCCGGATCGTCGATCGCAGCGAGCACGTGCGCGTTCGCCATCACGGGCCGGTAGTCCGCGCCGACCAGGTTGCCTTCGATCTCCATGCCGGTCAGCGGCTGCTGGCAGTCGAAGCTGGACTGCGCCAGCATCGTCTCGAACACGTCCAGGCACTGCTGGATCTTGCGCCGGTAGCGCTGCCGTTGCGTGTGACTGTAGGCGGTGCGGTTGACCTCGTCCCCCATGCCAACGATGCAACCCGGCGCACGCGCGCCCCGCAACTTGAGCCCACTGCCGGCACCGGTGCCGCTCTCGCACGGCGCTCGCCGTGCCGAGCGGCGCCCGGGATGCACCCGCGGCATCTCACGACGCCCGGGAACGACGCCCACGAAAAGGGCCCCCGAGAATCCTCGGGGGCCCTTTTCGTCCGCTCTACCGGTAGTCGCTGTAGCCGTAGTCGTCCAACGGCACCGCGGCACCGGTGGCCGCGCCGAAGTCCGGGCTGTAGTACTGATCCTCGTAGGACGGGATCGTGTACGCCGCAGCACGGGCCTCCTCGGTCGGCTGCACCGCGATGTTGCGGTACCGGTTGATGCCGGTGCCGGCCGGGATCAGCTTGCCGATGATCACGTTCTCCTTCAGACCCTGCAGCTTATCGCTGCGGCAGTTGATCGCCGCATCGGTGAGCACGCGGGTGGTCTCCTGGAACGACGCCGCACTCAGCCACGAGTCGGTGGCCAGGCTCGCCTTGGTGATCCCCATCAGCACCGGACGCCCGGCCGCGGGCTCGCCGCCCTCGGCCACCACCCGGCGGTTCTCCATCTCGAACTCGGCCCGCTCGGTCAGCGAGCCGGGCAGGAACTCGGTGGCACCCGAGTCGATGATGGTCACCCGGCGCAGCATCTGCCGGACGATCACCTCGATGTGCTTGTCGTGGATCGACACACCCTGTGCCCGGTAGACCTGCTGGACCTCCTTGACCAGGTGGATCTGCACCTCGCGGGGGCCCTGCACGCGCAGCACCTCGTGCGGGTCCGCCGAGCCCTCCATGAGCTGCTGGCCGACGTCGACGTGGTCGCCGTCGGCGAGCAGCCGCTCGGAGCCGTCCTCGTGCTTGAACACCCGCAGCCGCTGACGCTTGGGCAACTTGTCGTAGACCACTTCCTCGCCGCCGTCGTCCGGCACGATCGTGATCTTGTAGAACTTGTCGCCCTCTTCGAGCTGCACCCGTCCGGCCACGTCGGCGATCGGCGCCTTGCCGCGCGGGATGCGAGCCTCGAACAGCTCCTGCACCCGCGGCAGACCACCGGTGATGTCCTCACCGACACCACCCTGGTGGAAGGTGCGCATGGTCAGCTGGGTGCCGGGCTCACCGATGGACTGGGCCGCGACGATGCCGACCGCCTCGCCGATGTCGACCAGCTTGCCGGTGGCCATCGACCGGCCGTAGCAGGTCGCACACACGCCGGTTCCGGTGGCACAGGTCAGCACCGAGCGGACCTTCACCTGCGAGATGCCGGCGGCCAGCAGCGCCTCGATCGACGGGTCGCCGAGGTCGTGGCCGCGCTCCACGACGACCTTGCCCTTGGCGTCGACCGCGTCGACGGCCAGCGTGCGGGCGTATGCCGAGGTCTCGATGAACGGGTCGCGGATCAGCGTTCCGTCCGGCTGGGTCTCGGCCAACTCGACGAGGATGCCGCGCTCGGTGCCGCAGTCGTGCTCGCGCACGATCACGTCCTGCGACACGTCCACCAGGCGACGGGTCAGATAACCCGAGTCGGCGGTGCGCAACGCGGTGTCCGCCAAGCCCTTTCGAGCACCGTGGGTGTTGATGAAGTACTCCAGCACCGTCAGGCCCTCACGGAAGGAGGACTTGATCGGCCGCGGGATGAACTCACCCTTGGGGTTGGTCACCAGACCCTTCATGCCGGCCAGGGTGCGGGTCTGGGTGAAGTTACCCGTCGCACCGGAGTCGACGATCGTGATGATCGGGTTGTCGGCCGGGTAGTGGTCACGCAGCGCCTGACCCACCTCCTCGGTGGCTTCCTTCCAGATCTCCACCAGTGCCTCGTTGCGCTCGTCGTGGTTGAGAGCGCCACGCTGGAACTGTTTCTCGACCTTGTCGGCACGCTCCTCGTAGGAGTCCAGGATCTCCTTCTTGCGCGGCGGCACCAGCACGTCGGCCATCGAGACCGTGACCCCGGAACGGGTGGCCCAGTAGAAGCCGGCGTCCTTGAGCTTGTCGACCGTCTGGGCGACCACGATCATCGGGTAGCGCTCGGCCAGGTCGTTGATGATGACGGCCTGCACCTTCTTGTGCATCTGCTTGTTGACGAACGGGTATCCGGTCGGCAGCAGTTCGTTGAACATCACCCGGCCCAGCGTGGTCTCGGCCATCCAGGCGTCGCCCGGACGCCAGCCGTTCTCGCCGAACAGCTCGGCCTCCACGTCGGCGGGCGGCCGCAGCTGGTCCAGGCGCACCTTGATCCTGGCCCGCACGCCCAGCGCACCGCGGTCGACGGCCATGATCGCCTCGGCCGGCGAGGCGAACACGCCGGTCTCCGGGCGGTCCTTGGCGGCGGGGGTGTATTCGCCTGTGTCACCTTCGATCTCGGTGGTCAGGTAGTACAGGCCGGTCACCATGTCCAGTCGCGGCATGGCCAGCGGACGGCCCGAGGCCGGCGACAGGATGTTGTTGGAGGACAGCATCAGGATGCGGGCCTCGGCCTGCGCCTCGGCG
>CAYNJD010000365.1:0-3352 GCA_964397355.1 uncultured Mycobacterium sp.
ATGGAATTTCGTTACCTGGGCAACTCCGGCCTGCAGATCTCCGAGATCACCTACGGCAATTGGCTGACTCACGGCTCGCAGGTCGAGAACGACGTCGCCACCGCGTGCGTGCATGCGGCCCTCGATGCCGGCATCACCACCTTCGATACCGCCGACGTGTACGCCAACGGCGCCGCCGAAGAGGTGCTCGGCGCGGCGCTGAAAGGGCAGCGCCGGGAATCGCTGGAGATCTTCACCAAGGTCTATTGGCCGGTCGGCCCGGCTCCATTGGGTAAGAACGACACCGGTCTGTCGCGCAAACACATCATGGAGGCCATCGACGGGTCGCTGCGCCGGCTGGGCACCGACTACGTCGACCTGTACCAAGCCCACCGCTACGACACCTTCACCCCGCTGGAGGAGACCATGCAGGCGTTCGCCGACGTGGTACGGGCCGGCAAGGCGCTCTACATCGGGGTCAGCGAGTGGACCCCCGACCAGATTCGCGCCGCCCACGAGCTGGCCCGCGGGCTGGGTGTTTCGCTCATCTCCAGTCAGCCGCAGTACTCGATGCTGTGGCGGGTGATCGAGCCGGAGGTGATCCCGACCTGCCGCGAGTTGGGCCTGAGCCAGATCGTCTGGTCGCCGATGGCCCAGGGGGTGCTGTCGGGCAAGTACCTGCCCGGCCAGCCGCCCCCAGCCGGATCCCGCGCCACCGACGAGAAGGGCGGTGCGAACTTCGTCAAGCGGTTCATGACCGACGACGTGCTGACCCGGGTGCAGCAGCTGCGCCCCGTCGCCGACGAGTTAGGGCTCACCACCGCACAATTGGCGATCGCCTGGGTGCTGCAGAACGATAACGTCGCCGCAGCGCTGGTCGGGGCGTCCCGGCCCGAGCAGGTGACCGAGAACGTCAAGGCGTCCGGGGTGCGCATCCCCGCTGAATTGCTGTCCCGCATCGATGACGTGCTGGGCGACACCGTCACCGCCGATCCGGCGGCGGTGGCGAAATCCACCCCGCCGAAGCGACTGCTGTAGTCCTCAGGCCGGCGCAGACTGCCGCCCGCGCACCAGTTTGCCGGGCCGGGCCGCGGTGGGTTTGCCGTTCTCGGCGATGATCTCGCCGGAGACGATCGTCGCCACATACCCGTCGGCGGTCTGATCGAGCCGCCGCCCACCGGCCGGCAGGTCGTAGGTGACCACCGGCTTGTGCAGCCGCAGGTTCGCGTGATCGATGACGTTGAGGTCCGCCTTGTAGCCCACCGCGATACGGCCCCGGTCGTGAAGCCCGGCGACCCGGGCCGGTGTCGACGTCAGCTCCCGGATCGCCTCGGGAACACTGAACCGGCCGGACGCGCGATCACGGGCCCAATGGGTCAGCACATAGGTGGGAAAGCTTGAGTCGCAGATCATCCCGTAATGCGCCCCGCCGTCGCCCAAGCCCAGCACCACCTCGTCGCGGCGCAGCAGGTCGCCGACGGTGTCCAGCGAATTGTTCTCGAAGTTGGCCAGTGCGTCGAGCAGGATCGCGTGCCCGTCGTCGTCGAGCAGCCGGTCGTAGGCTTCCTCGACGGGGGAGACGCCACGTGCTCTGGCCCGCGCCGCAATGCTCTTCGAGGGATCCGGTTCATAGTCGGCGTCATCGCCGAGCGGGTACGTCCAGTCCCAGGACTGCGCCAGATACGCGATCGGATTGGCCGGGACGATGCTCGGCTCATCGGCCAGAATCCGCTTCCGCACATCCGGTTTACGCAGCTCGGCGACCCGCTGCGCCAGCGGCAGGCCGGCGATCTCCCGGTAGCTGGGGTACAGCACGAACGGGTTGATGCTCAGGTCCAGCCCGACCATGAGCCCGACCGGTCGGGGGAAGACCTGCGCGGTGATCGAGGCACCGGCGCTGTTCGCCTGCTCCACCATCGTGATGGCATCCCGCCAGAGCGGCGCACCGGCATTGCCGATCAGCAACGTGAACGTCACCGGCAACCCGGCATCGGTGGCCGCGTCGAAAACCTGCTGCAGCACCGGCTGATACGCCCCGTTGGGAATGTCGGGAACGAACTGGATCAAGCCGCCGCCGCCGTCGGCGATGCCGCGGCCGATTTCGAGCAGCTCGGTGTAGGCGGCGTCATAGCTGGGAATCTGGAAGCCGCTGTGCGTGCGGTGGGTGAAAAGACGCGATGACGAAAACCCCAGCGCCCCAACCTCAACAGCCTCCCGGGCCAACTCCCGCATCCGGGCCAGGTCCGCAGGATTGGCCGGCTCGCGGTTGACACCGCGTTGCCCCATCACGTAGACCCGCAACGGCGAATGCGGCAAAAACGCCCCGACGTCGATATCCCGCGGCCGGGAATCGACGGCATCCATGAACTCGCCGAAGGTCTCCCAGGTCCACGGTAAACCGTCGGTCATCACCACACCGGGAATGTCTTCGACGCCGGCCATCAGATCGACCAGCACCTCATGGTCGGCCATTCGGCAGGGCGCGAAACCCACCCCGCAGTTGCCCATCACCGCGGTCGTCACGCCGTGGGCCGATGAGGGGTTGAGGCGATCCGACCAGATCGACTGCCCGTCGTAGTGGGTGTGAAGGTCCACGAAACCCGGTGTCACCAGCAGCCCGGTCGCGTCGATCACGTGTTGCGCCTCGCCGGTCGCCGTGCCGACCTCGGCGATGACGCCATCGCGCAACGCGATATCGCCGACGTAGGGCTCAGCGCCGAGCCCGTCGACGATGGTGCCGTTGCGGATGATGAGGTCCGCGTCATACGTCATCTACACAATCTACGACCGTGTCGGTATCACATGCCAGGATGTTTTCCGTGATCGACCATTTGGGCATCAACTGCGCCGACTACGCCAGATCTCAGCAGTTCTACGACGCGGTGCTCGGCGTCCTGGGCTACACCCGGCAGTTGGATGTCGGCGTGGCCGTCGGGTACGGACGAGACGGAGAACCGACGTTCTGGATCGCCGATGCCGGCGCGGGTGACGCCTCGGGTCCGAACCGCGAGGTTCACGTCGCCTTCAGCGCCGCCGGCCACGAGCAAGTCCGGGCGTTCTACGACATCGCGGTGCAGCTCGGGGCTGAATCACTGCACGCGCCGCGGTTGTGGCCCGAATACCACCCCGGCTACTTCGGTGCCTTCGTCCGTGATCCGGACGGCAATAACGTCGAGGCGGTCTGCCACCAGGCGTAGCGTCGCCGGTATGACCGACAAGGATGCCGCCGCCCTGCAGGAATTGCTCCGCGACGCGTTCACCCGGCTGATCGAACACTCCGATGAACTCACCGACGGGCTCACCGAGGAGGTCGCCACCTATCGGCCCACCGAGCACGCCAACAGCATCGCCTGGCTGCTCTGGCACAGCGCCC
>CAYNJD010000366.1:0-3318 GCA_964397355.1 uncultured Mycobacterium sp.
CTCGACGACCTCGTGCAGGTAGTCGCGCACCCGCCCGAACCGCTCGAAGTAGGCGACCATCTGCTCCTTGGCCTCTTCGGTGGAGATCTTGAGCTGGGCGGCCAGCCCGTAGGCGCTCAGCCCGTAGGCCAGGCCGTAGGACATCGCCTTGACCCTTCGCCGCATATCCGGGGTCACCTCGTCGATGGGCACGCCGAACGCCCGCGAGCCGACGAACGAGTGCAGATCCTCGCCGGTGTTGAACGCCTCGATCAGGCCGTCGTCTTTCGACAGGTGCGCCATGATGCGCATCTCGATCTGGCTGTAGTCGACGGTCATCAACTCGCTGTAACCGGCGCCGACAACAAAGGCGTCGCGGATCTGCCGGCCGGCGTCGGTGCGGATCGGGATGTTCTGCAGGTTGGGTTCAGTCGACGACAGCCGGCCGGTCGCCGCGATCGTCTGATTCAGCGTGGTGTGGATACGGTCGTCGGAGGCAACCGATTTCAGCAGTCCGTCGACGGTCACCTTGAGCCGGGTGACGTCGCGGTGGGCCAACAGGTGTTCCAGGAACGGATGCCCGGTCTTGTCGAACAGGGTCTGCAGCGCGTCGGCGTCGGTGGTGTAGCCGGTCTTGGTCTTCTTGGTCTTGGGCATGCCCAGCTCGTCGAAGAGCACCACCTGCAGCTGCTTGGGCGAGCCGAGGTTGATCTGCTTGCCGATCACCGCGTAGGCGGCTTCGGCGGCATCGCGGATCTGGTCACCGAAGCGGCTCTGCAACTGATTGAGCCGGTCGAGGTCGACGCCGATGCCGGCGGTCTCCAGTTCGGCCAGTACCCGCTGCAGCGGCAGTTCGATGTCGGCGAGCAGCGCCGCGGAGTCGATGCGGGTCAGTTCGGCATCGAGCGCGTCGGCCAGATCGGTGACCGCCCGCGCCCGCAGGATCGCGGTCTGCACCGCCTGGTCGTCGACGCCGTCGGTGTCGTCCAGCAACGAGAGTTGTTGCTGCTCATCGGATTCAGCGCGCAGCTCGCGGCGCAGGTAGCGCACCGACAGGTCGTCGAGGCTGAAGCTGCGCTGGCCGGGCCGCACCAGATAGGCGGCCAGGGCGGTGTCGCTGGTGACGCCCGCGAGCGCCCAGCCGCGCCCGGCCAGGTCGTGCATGGCCAGCTTCGCCTCGTGCAGCGCCTTGGGTTTGTCCGGGTCGGACAGCCAGGCACCCAGCGCGGCCTCGTCGTCGGCACTCAGCGTCGCGGTGTCGATGTAGCCGCCCTCGCCGTCGGCGGTGGCGATCGCCAGCGCGGTGGCGTCGCTGTCGAAGCTGCGGTGGCTGCCGATGACGGCCAGCCCGGCGCGCCGCCCGTCGCCGGCGTGTTCGGCCAGCCAGGCCGCGACCGTGCCGGGTTCCAGCGCCCCGCCGCGCACCTCGAAGCCCTCGTCGACCTCCGGTTCGGCGGTGGCCAGCGTCTCGAACAACCGGTCGCGCAGCACCCGGAACTCCAGGTCGTCGAAGAGCCGGTGGATCTGATCGCGGTCCCACGGCACCAGCCGCAGCGTGTCGGGTGTCTGCGCCAGCGGCACGTCGCGCACCAGGTCGGTGAGTTCTCGGTTGAGGATCACCGCGGACAGGTTGGCGCGCAACGCATCTCCGACCTTGCCCTTGACGGTGTCGACCTGGTCGATCAGCCCCTGCAGCGAGCCGTACTCGACGATCCACTTCGAGGCGGTCTTCTCCCCCACGCCGGGAATGCCGGGCAGGTTGTCGCTGGGGTCGCCGCGCAGCGCCGCGAAGTCCGGGTACTGCGCCGGGGTCAGGCCGTACTTGTCCACCACTGCCTCGGGGGTGAACCGGGTCAGGTCGCTGACGCCTTTGCGGGGGTAGAGCACGGTCACGTTGTCGTTGACCAGTTGCAGTGCGTCGCGGTCGCCGGTGACCACCAGCACCCGGTAGCCCTCGCCGTCGGCCTGGGTGGCCAACGTGGCGATCAGGTCGTCGGCCTCATATCCGGGCTCGGACAGCGTGGTGATACCGAGCGCGTTGAGCACTTCCTTGGTGATGTCGATCTGGCCGCGGAACTCGTCCGGGGTACTCGAGCGGGTCGCCTTGTACTCGGGGTAGCGGTCGGAGCGGAAGGTCTGCCGGGACACGTCGAACGCGGCGGCGACGTGAGTCGGGGCCTCGTCGCGCAGCAGGTTGATCAGCATGGCGGTGAACCCGTACACGGCATTGGTGGTCAGCCCGCTGCGGGTCTTGAAATTCTCCGCGGGCAGCGCGTAGAAGGCCCGGTAGGCCAGCGAGTTTCCGTCCAGCAGCAGCAGCGTCGGTTTGGTGTCGGCTTGCGGGGAGGTGGAGGTCGCGGGTGTGGTCTTGGCGGGGCTCACTGCCCTACCCTAAGCATCCGGTCCGACGCAGCGCGCTCTTGCTGACGATCAACCTGGTCTCGCCGTACCGGAACACGCCGACGGGCGGGGTGAATCGCCGGGCCGGCGCCCGCAGCGCCTTCTCCAGCGCGCCGACGAGTTCGGCCAACCGTTGCGGGCCGACCTCTTGCCGGTAGTGGCCCGACAGGATGCGGGCGCCGTCGCGGATCTCGCCGAGACGCAGCGCACTGTCCAGATAGCCCGGCACGCTGGCCGACGGGATGCCGCCGGCCAACACCACGCCGCCGGCCACGCCGGGCGCGTCGTAGAGAAAATCGCCGACGAAGACGAAGCCGCGTCCCCGGTCGAGCACTCCCACCGAATCCGCGGTGTGCCCCGGCAGCGCTACCAGTTCCACCGGCCGGTCGCCGAGATCGAGGCTGTCGCCGGTCGCCCACCACTGGTGCACCGCGAACGGACGCGGCAGCGGTGCAAGGCGGGCGGAGAACGGCGGCCGCAGCCCACCGTCGGAGGCCATGCGGCGGTTGACGGCGAGGTCGGCCATCGCGATGCGCGCGTCAGCAAGCCGAGTGAAACGCCGGTGGTTGCCGATGTGGTCGTAGTGGGCGTGGGAACACAGCACCGTCACCGGAAGGTGCGTCAACGCCCGCACCACCGGGGTGATGTCGCGCCTGCCCGATCCCGAGTCGAACAGCAGCGCCTGTTCGGTGCCCAGCAGCAGGTACTGGTTGTTTCGCTGCCAATAGCGCTGCTCCTGGATGGCGAACGTCTGCCCGTCCAGCGCCGTAACGGCGAACCAGTCACGCACAACCGTCGTTATACGCCGTCACGGCACGCACGAACTGGAACACGTTTCAGTTTCGTGGCCCCGGTTGGGTACGCTGGGCGGGTGCCAGCAGCTACTTCACAGCCCGCGATCGACGGGTGGTACGCCACCGACGACGCCGGCCTCCCCCA
>CAYNJD010000367.1:0-3313 GCA_964397355.1 uncultured Mycobacterium sp.
GAAGTTCGCGGTACCGCACGCCGAATGGGCGGTGGGCCTGCAGTGGCGACCTCAGCCGGCCGGTTGATCGCGGCGGCCCGCTGCACCCGGCTCCGCCGCGCTTGCGACCGGCGCCGGCTGAGCACCGTGCCCGGCGGGCACCCGCTCGGCGTCCGGCACCGGACCGGGCGGGGTCCCGTCTCCGAAGGGCCTGCCGCCCAGCGCTTCTCGACCGTGCGGTAGCAGCCAGTTCGACAGCTGCGGCCCATCCGGAACGATCCGCGACGGATTGATGTCGGCGTGCACGATGTAGTAGTGGCGCTTGATCTGGACGAAGTCGACCGTGTCACCGAACCCCGGCGTGGTGAACAGGTCCCGGGCGTAGGCCCACAGCACCGGCAGCTCCGACAGCTTCTGCCGGTTGCACTTGAAGTGCCCGTGGTAGACCGCGTCGAAGCGCACCAGGGTGGTGAACAGCCGCACGTCGGCCTCGGTGATGGTGTCGCCCACCAGGTATCGCTGGTTGGCCAACCGGTCGCTGACCCAGTCCAGCGCGGTGAACAACCGGTCGTAGGCGGCGTCGTAGGCGTCCTGGGTGCCGGCAAAACCGCACCGGTACACACCGTTGTTGATCTCGGTGTAGATCCGCTGGGCGACCTCGTCGATCTCGTCGCGTAGCGGTTCGGGATACAACTGCGGGGCGCCGTCGCGGTGGTAGGCGGCCCACTGCGTGGAGAAGTCCAGGGTGATCTGGGCGAAGTCGTTGGTGACCACCTCACCGGTGGGCACGTCGACGAGTGCGGGCACGGTGATGCCCTTGGCGTAGTCCGGAAACCGTTTGAGGTAGGCGTCGGCCAGCCGCGGAATCTTCAGCACCGGATCGACGCCACCGGGGTCCAGATCGAAAGTCCAGCTGCGCTGATCGTGGGTCGGTCCGCAAAACCCTATGGAGATAGCGTCTTCGAGCCCGAGTAGCCGCCGCACGATGATGGTGCGGTTGGCCCACGGGCAGGCCCGCGCGACGATCAGCCGGTAGCGGCCGGGCTCGACCGGATAGCCGTCGCGGCCGTCGGCGGTGATGCGGGTGCTGATGTAGTTGGTGTCGCGTGTGAAGTCGCCGCTGGCGACGTAACCGGCCATGGCTACCACAGTGCCATCGGCGTCAGCTTCCGCGCACCGCCGAACCGGTCTGGATCCGCCGGGCCAGATTCTCTTCGGCCGAGGCGCCCGGCTCCCAGTGCGCGATCCACGGCCCGGTGCCCTCGGAGGGATCCAGGATGCCCTCTTCCAGCCAGATGTAGCGGTCGTCGAGCACGGCGCGGGCCACCGCGACGTCGCTGTCGTCGGTGTTGGTCCACAGCCCGGCGAACAACGCCTCCACCCGCAAGGCGGCCTGCCGGCAGAACGCGTCGGCCAGCTCGTAAGCCTGTGCGCCCTTGGCCGGGTCGGCGACCCGGTGGGCCTCGGCGCGAACGCAGGCGGCGGACATGGCGAACAGCTCCGCCCCGATGTCGACGACGCGGCCGAGGAATGCCTGCTTGCGCTCCATGGCCGCCTGCCAGCGCGCCATCCCGTAGAACGTGTTGCGGGCCAGCTTGCGGGAGGATCGTTCGACGAACCGCAGATGGGCCGCCAGCTTGCCGAACTCCCGATACGAGGTGGGCCGCTGACCTTCGCCGAATACCAGTTGCGGCAACCACTTTGCGTAGAACCCGCTGGCGCCGGCGGCCGCTTTGGCCTTCTGCCGCAGATCGGCCTTGGGATCGGCGAGGTCGCCGGCGGCGCTCAGGTGGGCGTCGACGGCCTCCCGTGCGATGAGCAATCGCATGATCTCGCTGGAGCCCTCGAAGATGCGGTTGATCCGCAGGTCCCGCACCAGTTGCTCCACCGGGACGGCACGTTCCCCGCGCGCGGCAAGGGATTCGGCGGTCTCGTAGCCGCGGCCGCCGCGGATCTGCAGCAACTCGTCGGCGATCACGCAGGCCGCCTCGCTGGCCCACAACTTGGCCAGCGCCGCCTCGATCCGGATGTCGTTGCGGCCCTCGTCGGCCATCTGCCCGGACAACTCCAGCACCGACTCCAGGGCGTAGCCGGTGGCGGCGATGAAGGCGATCTTGCCGGCGACTGCCTCGTGCTCGCCGACCGGCCGGCCCCACTGCACCCGCTCGCGGGACCATTCGCGGGCGATCTTCAGCGACCATTTCGCCGACCCGGTCGCCATCGCGGGTATCGCCAGCCGTCCGGCGTTGAGGGTGGTCAGCGCGATCTTCAGGCCGTCGCCTTCGCGGCCGATGAGGTTCTCGGCGGGCACCCGGACCCGGTGCAGCCGGGTGACGCCGTTCTCGATGCCGCGCAGCCCCATGAACGCGTTGCGCCGCTCCACGGTGATCCCCGGCGCGTCGGCCTCCACCACGAAGGCACTGATGCCACCGCGGTGGCCGTCGCCTTTGGGCACGCGGGCCATCACCACCAGCAGCTCGGCGACCACCCCGTTGGTGGTCCACAACTTCACGCCGTCCAACTCGTAGGCCGCGCCGTCTTCGATCGGGGTGGCCGTGGAGGCCAGCCGCGCCGGGTCCGAACCGACATCGGGTTCGGTGAGCAGAAACGCCGAGATCGCCCCGGCGGCACACCGCGGCAAGAACGCCTTCTTCTGGTCGTCGGTGCCGGCCAGCTTCAGCGGTTCGGGGACGCCGATCGACTGATGAGCGCTCAGCAACGCACCCAGGCTGGGATGCACACTCGACACCATCACCAGGGCGCGGTTGTAGGCGACCTGAGACATGCTCAGACCGCCGTACTCGGCGGGGATCTTCAGCCCGAAGCAGCCCAATTCGGCCAACCCTTTGACGTATTCGTCGGGGATCAGTGCGTCGCGTTCGATGACGGCGCCGTCGACGGTGTCGAGGAACTCCCGCAGCCTGCCCAGAAACTCCTCGGTGCGTTCGGCGTCGGCGTCCGATGGCTGCGGAAAGGGGTGGATCAGTTCCAGCGGGAAACGCCCCAGGAACAGTCCCTTGGCGAAGGACGGCTTATCCCAACCGCTTTCGCGGGATTCCTCGGCGACCGCCCTGGCCTGCTCCTCGGTGACCTGCGCCTGTTGTGCCATCGGAGACCTCCTGGTGTGATAGCGCTCGTCGAGCGACTTTCACCCAGTGTTCCCCGATCAGGCCCACCGGTACACCTGTTGACCGGCCGGTGCCTCAGGCGTCGAGTTCGCGGGCCACGGCCTTGACCACCTCGGAAACCCGCCGGGCCGTCTTGCGGTCGGGGTAGCGGCCCTTGCGCAGCTCCGGCTGCACCGTGCCTTCCAGCAGGGTGATCATGTCCTCGA